>JAYEFS010000273.1:0-11434 GCA_034658695.1 Methanobacteriota archaeon
TCGGTGAAACGTAAATTATAGCCCAAAAGATGTCACGCAAGTATGACACGTTCCACACTTTTCAAACGTCTATTCTTCAATCGCGTTGTTATCATTGGTAATTCTACATTTGTTCTGTGACGATAAAAGGACAGGCTATTTCAATTCACCGAAAGTCAGGATAATTCTCAAAGTTGAGTGGTGCACTGTCGCTCAAGAGACCAGAGAACCGGATGACCGATCCGTCACCCGCTCCCGCCGACCACCGCGCGGCTCACAAGAATATGCGGCGAACCATCGCTCACCGGCACTGTCTGCCCGCCCTTCCCGCATCTCCCGGAATGGAACGCAAGATCGTTTCCGACCGCTGTAATCCCATTTAATATCTCAAGCGTCTGCCCTGATAGCGAAACATCCCTGATAATCTCGCAGATCTCGCCACCACGCACCACATAACCAAGCTCGGAATTGAACTGGAATATGCCCTCTCCGGTGTTGACCTGTCCGCCACGCGATCCCTTGAGATAAACCCCGTCCTTCAGTTCTTCGAGTATTTCCTCGAAACTCATATCCCCGTTTGCGATGAACGTGTTACTCATCCTCGGAATTGGCATGGCGCACCCTTGCGCACGTGCGTTCCCACCTACACAACCATCACCATTGCTACCACCATTGTCGGTACCAGTACCGCCTTCCCCACCCATAACTCCAAGCTTGCCAGCGGTCTCTCTTGAGTGTAGATATGAGTGGAGCACACCACAATCAATCAGTGTCGTCCGCTTTGCCAGAACTCCCTCCGAATCGAACGGGTAATGTCCGTATTCATGCAACGTGGGGTCGTCGTACACGGTGACGTGCGGGGATGCGATCGCGTCGCCTATTCGTCCTGCAAGAATCGATGAGTCTTCGAGCACCAGATCAGCCTCTGCCGCATGCCCCACAGCCTCGTGGATGAAGACGCCGGCAAGTTCGGGGTCAAGCACGCACGACATGGTTCCGCCCTCTGGCTTTCGTGCATGCAGCAGTTTCGTTGCAATCGTTCCCGCTTTCTCTGCAAGGGCGAGAGCATCGTATTTTTTGAATAATTCGTATCCACAGACCCCGAACTTACTTTCTCTACCGGATTGGTGCGTTGTGCCGTCCGATGCAATCGCAGTGATCCCAAAACCAGTTCGAAACATCTCGTGCTCAAGATCAAGTCCTTCTGAACTCTGATAATGGGTTTTGACGCATGATTCGGAATATACAACGGTTGTGCTTCCGATGTCATCGTTACGCGCATGTCGCTCGATGTCCCTGATCAATTCGATCTTTTCTTCGATTGGAATGTCTCTCGGATCTTCCTTCACAGATAGCCGTACAGATCTCGCATTCTTTGAAATCGGGGCAAGATCGGTCTTTTCTCTTGGAACCGTTCTGTTGATGCTTGTGGAAAGTTCCTCTGCCGATCTCAGCGCAGAACCAAGGTCTTCCGGATCGTCTGTCGCAACAAATCCCCATGAACCCCCGGTGAGCGCCCGGATTCCTGCACTGTTCATGAAATTGTTCGTTATCTCCTCGATTCGTCCGTTATCGAGCACGATTGTTGTGGAATATCCGGACAGGATTCGGATGTCATAAAAATCACAGGTCATGGTGATTGCGTCTCTCTATCAATGGATACGCATAAATCTTTGGGACGGGTAGCAATGTTTAAGCAACAATGTTAATATAGAGCATCGGAGACAGATGTTGAGGATCAGACAATGGCACGATTTGAAGAGGCAGAAAACAAGTTATTGCGTAAGAAGATATGTATGAAATGCAACGCACGAAACCCTATCGGGGCTACCAGATGTAGAAAATGCGGCTACAAGAATCTGCGCATGAAGTCCAAGGAAAGCAGAGGGTGAGTGAAAGCTGATGCGCCAGATTACGGTAGAGCAAAATCTCGATTATGCCATCGAAAAGGATGGTGCGGCGCACCTCACCCTGATCGACCCGGATGCACAGGCACCCTCCGCAGCATCCGGCATTGCGGAAGCGGCAGCAAAAGCAGGCAGCAGTGCGATCATGATCGGTGGCTCGGTCGGCGCATCCGGCGATATCCTTGACGAGACCTTGCGTGCGATCAAGGAGGTAACAGATCTTCCTACAATCCTGTTTCCATCAAGCGCATGTGGATTGAGCAAATATGCAGACGCCGTCTTCTTTATGAGCCTCTTGAATTCGAGGGATGTTAACTACCTGATCGGAAATCAGGTGGCTGGTGCAAAGGCTGTTATGGGGTACGGAATTGAACCGATCCCGATGGCTTACCTCATCGTAGAACCAGGCGGGACTGCTGGCTGGGTTGGGGATGCGAAACTGATACCAAGAGCGAAGCCGGAACTTGCGGTGGCATACTCGCTTGCAGGAAGATTTCTGGGCATGCGATATACGTACCTTGAGGCTGGCTCGGGCGCATCCGATCCGGTGCCGCAGGAGATGATCCGTGCCGTGAAATCGGCGGGCTGCGAAACGCTTGTTGTCGGAGGCGGAATCCGGGATGCTGAGACTGCAAGAGTCGCTGCGAGGGCGGGAGCAGACATCATCGTGACCGGAACAGCCGTTGAAGAGGCATCGGATATGCAATCAGTGATTGGATCAGAGATAGAACACGGTACAGAATCAGAGATAGAGACACAGATACAGAAAACGATCAGTAAATTCGTAAATGCAATAAAAAGGTAATGAGAACATGGCTAATGAGATACCCCCACAGATACAGCATCAACTTGCGCAACTCCAGCAAGTCCAGCAGCAGGCGCAGGCGCTTGCGACCCAGAAGTCGCAGATAACATCGGCGCTCAATGAGATGGAGATGGCGCTTGGCGAACTCGAGAAACTCGACAACGACGCGGTGATATACCGGAATGTAGGACAGCTCTTAATCAAAGGCGAACGCGAGTCCGTGGCAGCGGAACTGAACGAGAAGAAGGAGACAATGGAACTTCGGGCACGCACGCTCGAGCGACAGGAGGAACGCATCCAGAAACGCTTCCAGCAGTTACAGGATCAGTTGAAGAGCGCACTTGGCGGTGCTGGTGCTGGCGGCGGCGAGATGGTTTAAATATGCTGATTCTGACGGATTCTGTGGTTTTCAAAAGATACCGAAAGAAAGGGGCATCATACACGGTTCTGAAGAGGTACAGCTCATGAGGACTGGCTGCGAAACCCCACAATTTCCACATATGCGAGGTCTACTGTTAGCGACCACAGAAAACAGCAGAACCAGTAAATATGTACGTACTCAACACGGTGTAGATATCCGCATGCAAAACCACGAGATTGCACAAGATTGACACAGAAATCTTGTGGGGATGGTTGTGCCGCGGTTTCGCAGACTGTGCAACCTTGTGGTTCCCACCATGCTATTGAGTATGTTCTAAATCACGTCATCTCTATCAGGCGCCTGACATACGCCAAACATTATATCTAGCCATGTCTATCATTATAAGTGGATGCAACTGATCATCAACGGTCTTGTCATCGGCAGCATCATCGCCATTACCGCTATCGGTTTGTCGATGATCTACAAGACGCTGAACTTTGTGAACTTCGCGCATGGCGATTTTGTGGCATTCGCCGCATACATCGCATTCTTTGCGAACACGGAACTGGGTGTGCACATTGCAGTCGCTTTTTCGATCGCGATACTCGCAACCATACTGCTTGGAGTGTCAATGGAGACGGTTGTGTGGCTTCCTATGCGACGAAAAAACGCTTCGAGAACGACGCTCATCATAATCTCAATCGGTTTTGCACTGGTTCTGCGAAACACCCTCCTCTTCATCTGGGGCGGCAGCACACGTTGCTACGACATACCTGTGCGGCGGGGATTTGACCTTTTCGGGGCGACAATCACCCATAATCAAGTTCTGGTCATAATCGTTGCGTTCATTTTGATGTTCCTGCTGCATTATCTCCTGTCACGGACAATGATCGGAAAAGCGATGCGTGCGATCTCTGATAACATCGATCTCGCCCGCATATCCGGAATCAACGTGGACAGGGTGATTCTCTGGACGTGGGTGATCGGGCTCGGGCTTGCCGCATCCGGCGGTGTTCTGTACGGGCTTGTTACAGCGATCAGACCGGGCATGGGCTGGTATCTCCTGCTCCCGATGTTTGCAGCGATTATTCTCGGCGGGATCGGAAATCCATACGGCACGATAGCAGGTGGAATGGTGATCGGGTTATCGCAGGAACTCAGCACAGCGGTTTTGCCCACAGAGTACAAGTTTGCGGTCAGTTTTGTTGTAATGGCAGTAATGCTCCTGATCAAGCCGGAAGGACTCTTCGGAGGTGCGAAATGACCGAATTATTTGGTGCAATTCTCCCATACATCACAACGATCCTTCTCTTCGCATCGATCTATGCGGTCTTCGCACTGGGCTTGAATCTTGAATGGGGGTTCACAGGTCTCATAAACTTTGGACACGTCGCATTCTTCGCAATCGGGGCGTACACGACTGTGCTACTCAATATAAGCGGATGTCCTCTGATCATATCAGTGATTGCGGGGGTCGCGCTGGCGGGATTCTTTGGTTTTCTCCTTGGGATTCCCACTCTCCGTTTAAGGGAGGATTATCTTGCAATCGTTACGATCGGGTTTTCCGAAGTGTTGAGATCCATTCTTTTGAATGAAGAGTGGCTTACACGAGGTCCGTTTGGGGTTCATGGGTTTGACCGACCGTTTCAGGATGTGATTCCATACCAGCATTATAATACTTTTCTGCTGATACTGTTTGTTGCGATACTGGTGCTAGTCTACTTCACTCTCGAAAGACTGATACAATCACCATGGGGCAGGGTCTTAAAATCGATTCGCGAGGACGAGGCAGTCCCATCAGCTCTCGGAAAGAACGTCTTCTCGTACAAACTCCAGTCACTCATAATCGGGTCTGCGATAGCGGGACTTGCCGGCGCAATGCTTGCGTTCTATATTACATACATCAATCCCTGTACATTCAAGCCGATCGAGACGTTTTACGCATGGATCATCGTGATTCTTGGCGGAACTGCGAGCAACAAGGGCACAATCGTCGGCGCAATCATTCTCTGGACTTTTTTTAGTGGGACAAAGTTTATCGACCGGTTCGTCCCGGTTCCATTTGAATCACACCAGATGGGTGCGTTTCGGATGATCGTGATAGGACTGCTGTTGATGCTTCTCATGATGTACAAACCGGAAGGGATCTTTGGAAGAAAGGAGGAACTTGCGTTATCTGACTGATCAGTCACTTGACAGTCACTCGGAGGTGATCAAATAAATATACTCACTGCGCGGAATCTCAAAAAGCATTTCGGCGGCGTGAAAGCGGTCGATGGATGTTCCATTGATATCGAGAGCGGGACGGTTGTGGGGTTGATCGGTCCGAATGGCGCGGGAAAGACCACGATGTTCAATCTGATCAGTGGTTTTGAGCGGGGAAGCGGCGAGATTACGTTCAAGGGGCAGCGGACTGATAATCTATCACCATTCAAGATTGCGCGGTGCGGCATGGTCAGAACGTTTCAGACACCCCGTGCCCTCACAAAGATGAGCGTCCTCGAGAACCTGATGCTCGCACCAACGATGCAGCGCGGTGAGAGTATCTGGAACGTATGCCTTCGCAGAAAGAAGGTGTTGGAACAGGAGCAAGCGATAAAAGAGAAATCCATGAGAATTCTGGAGTTCTTCGAGATTGACAACCTCAAGGATGAGTACGCGGGCGCACTCTCTGGTGGGCAGAAGAAGCTTCTGGAGATGGCACGGGCGATTGCGATCGACCCGTCGCTGATGCTGCTCGATGAGCCGTTTGCAGGCGTGAATCCAACGCTTTCGCGAAAGATATCCGGACACATCGATGAACTGCGTGAGCGCGGCATGACGTTTCTCATAATCGAGCACGACATCCCGGCGGTAACGAAGATCAGCGACCGGATCGTGGTGATGAATGAAGGACGGGTCATGGCAGAGGGCGAACCAGAGGAGATAAAGCGAAGAAAGGACGTGCTGGAGGTCTATCTGGGGGGCGAGGGATGATGCGGGTGGAGAAGGGATGATGAGGGGTAATGGGGAATGATGATGCCATGATACTGGAGGTGGACAATATTGTCGCCGGATACACCGACCTCGACATACTTCACGGTATATCGATTAAAATCGAGTCTAAAGAGATTGTCTCAATCATCGGTCCGAACGGATCAGGCAAATCCACACTCATGAAGGCGATCTTCGGGCTCCTGCGCATACGCGACGGGCGAATCGTATTCAAAGGCGATGACATAACCGGGATTATGCCGGAGAGGATCGTCAGAAAAGGGATGGGTTATGTTCCGCAGGAGAAGGAGTTCTTTTCATCATTAACAGTCATAGAGAACCTTGAGATGGGTGCGTTCATAAGCGATTGCGACATCTCCGAGAGTCTGGAGCGAGTGTACCATATCTTTCCGGTTCTTGCGGAGAAAGGGTACATCAGGGCGGGCTCCCTCTCTGGCGGGGAGCAGCGGATGGTCGGTTTTGGGCGTGCACTCATGCTATCGCCTGATCTTCTGCTTCTCGACGAACCGTCTGCGGGGCTCGCACCAAAGATGCGGGACATGGTCTTCGAGAAGATAATCGAGATCAATCGTGCGGGCACCTCGATTCTGATCGTGGAGCAGAATGCGAAGAGGTCGCTTGCGATATCGGATCGCGGGTATGTGCTCGAGATGGGCAGAAACCGATTCGAGGGGCATGGCTGCGAGCTACTGGAGAATGAGGACGTGTCGAAGCTGTATCTGGGCGGGTGAGTGTGTGGGCGTATGCGCGGGCGAGATTCTTGCAGCCCAAATCACCGAACGCCATCCGTCACGTCAGATGTCTGGCGAGTGTCTCTGAGATCATGCGCATATTCGCCATATAATCTGCTGCAAGCGGGTCAATAGGGACGACCGCGCCGCCGATCTCCTCTGCTATGACCTCCGCACTCTCGCTATTGAACTGCGGCGCTGTAAAGACGACTGTTATGTTATTCGCTTTTGCAGTGTCCACCAGTCTCGCAAGGTCTGACGCACTCGGTTCCTTGCCCTCGATCTCGATTGGTATCTGCTCCATCTGGTAATCCCTTGCAAAATAGCCCCATGCAGGGTGGAATATCATGAATTTCCTGTTTTCGATTCCGGAAAGGTTTTTTCTGATCTCATAATCGAGATTGTCCAGCTCACCAAGGTATTCCTCCTTATTTCCGATATAATAGTCCCGGTTCTCAGGATCAATCTCGATCAGCGCATCGCAGATATGTTCTACCTGCGTCTTTACAAGCGTGGGCGAAAGCCAGATGTGCGGGTCGTTTGCGACGATCTCAATTCCATCCGACGAGTCGATTACCGTGAGATCGCTGTTCGCCTCCACGATGTTGTCCATCCACGCCTTCTCGAACGGGATGTAGCCTATCTGCACATACAGTCTTGCGCGGCTGACTTCTCTCAATTGACCCGGACTCGGTTCATACGTGGCAGGGCTTGCCCCAGGCGGTATCATGACGATCACAAAGACTCGCTCCTTCCCGATACGCTCCACAAAATCCTTCTGCGGGAGGATGCTCACCGCAACTACCACTCCGGAATCTTCCTGTTCTGCTTGATCTTCAGAGGTGACGCATCCTGCAACAAACGCCGCTATGAGAACCGAAACCAAAACAATAGTCAACAATTTCACATTCATACGATCTTCCTCACCAGTACACTAAACACTCGATGCATCCGCATATCAAGGTTACTCCTATTACGGGAACGGCACTGTTATATCAGGTAAAACCAGATGGTCTGATCGAATAAGATGGCGCCAAAAACAACAAACGACAACGAAATATTCGTGGGCAAGAAGACTGTGATGTATTATGTCCTGGCGATTGTGGCGCAGTTTGATACGGGCACAAACGATGTTGTTGTGAGAGCGCGTGGAACTGCAATCTCGCATGCGGTAGATGCTGTCGAGGCGACGCGGAACAAGTACATGCCAGACGTACAAGTCGCAAAAATCGAGATCGGAACAGACCGGATGCAAGGAAAACATGGCAACATGGTCAATGTCTCATGGATCAAGCTGTTCCTGAAACGCCGATGACAAAAACGGACGATTGTGTGTGCAGCATGATCGATATCGCACCAACGATCTCTGAACTGATCGATGTGCCACTTCCCGGCGCGGACGGCATGGTGATACCGGAGATGATCGACTGCCTGCAGGGGTGCGACCGGTTGATACTGATAATCGTTGACAGCCTCGGCTACTCGACCTACCAGCGGTTGAATTCCGCAATGCCGCACGTGATCGGGAATGGTACGGTCATCCGGTGCAGGGCTGTCGCAGACCACACGACCCCTGCGATCGCATCGATTCTCACAGGATGCAGCCCCGAGACGCACTGCATACTCACAGACGACGATGTCTGCACCTCGCCGATCAAGTCGATACTCGAGCGTGTAGAGGAGTGCGGCAGGCGATCAGCGGTTGTAATCGCGAATGGGGGTGCAAAAGCCATGCGAACAAAGATCAATCTCGTCGCAGGTGGGGGCGATGATAGCGATATAATTGCGTATGATGTGATGATTGCGAAGCATTCAGTCGATCTTCTGAGACATGAGCCGGCTCTCACGGTGATTCATATAAGGGCGATCGACAGGTATGCGCACGAAGGCAGAAGCTTCGATGAGCTGATGTATGCGGCAGAGAGAATCGACGGGCACATCAAGGAGATTTGCAGCCATGCTGGCGGGGAGACTGGTGTCATCATCTGCGGAGATCATCCGATTCACGGGCCGTATGCCTGGAAGGGGCGGGATGTGGCGCTGATTGCGTTCAGGTGAGTGAGGAGAGTAAGCCCCCTTCTGTTCATAGCAGCATTCGACTGAGCACCGTACCCAGAGCGCGGCTGGACTCTGCTTCCCGCCAAAATCGCGAGAGCGCTCTGCATTGGCTTGCACCCACGGGGATTGCACCGTTTCATCCACGATATGAGACCTCATCCTTCCGGAATCATCGCATAAACATACCATGGTAATCGTTTCTGTGTCAGAGCCATGACTCTCGCCATAAGCCATTTCGGCATCCGTGTTGTCCAGTGGTGGGGGGACTTTCCTCACGACTGAATCGTCGCGGCGGCTGCTCTTCCTCTCTCGCCACGTACTCTGGTCTGAGGGGTATTATGTCTTCCGGCACATTTTTACCACAACAGACGAATTGGGGATGAGACAAATGAGAATTGCAATACTGAACCAGGACCGATGCCAGCCAGACACCTGCTCGCTTGAGTGCATCAAGTACTGTCCCCGCGTCCGGACCGGCGATGAGACGATCACAATCGTCGGGAAGAAACCGGTCATTTCAGAGGAACTCTGCATAGGCTGCGGTATATGCGTAAACAAATGCCCGTTTGCGGCGATAAAGATCATAACGCTCCCCGAGTCCCTTGCCGAGCCAACGCACAGGTACGGCGCCAACGGCTTCGCGCTCTTCGGCGTGCCGATACCCCAGCATGGCAAGGTAGTCGGCATACTCGGACCGAACGGGATCGGAAAGACGACAGCAATTAACATTCTCTCCGGGAATCTGAAGCAGAACCTTGGTTGTGATGCGGACTGGGATGACATCTTCAAATATTATGCCGGATCTGTTTTGCAGGACTATCTAAAGGGTATATCGCAGAACAAAGTCCGATTGTCCCAGAAACCGCAGTATGTGGACCGGATTCCGGAGATGTTCAAGGGCACTGTCTCGGAACTGCTTGAAAAGGTGGATGAACGTGGCGAACTTGCGAATTTGACGGCAAAACTCAAAATTGAGCACATCGTCGGGAGGAAGATCGAGGATCTCAGTGGAGGGGAGCTCCAGCGTGTTGCGATCGCTGCTTGCGCGGCTAAGGATGCTGATTTTTATTTTTTTGATGAGATAAGTCCGTATCTTGACATTTACCAACGTATCCGCGCAGCGATTCTGATCAGGGAGCTTGCGCAAGAGAGCGCAGTTATGGTGGTCGAGCACGATCTCGCACTCCTTGATCTGCTCGCTGATGTGGTGCACATCGGATATGGCGAGCCAGGTGGTTTCGGCGTAATCACCCATCCGAAAGGAGTGCGGCAGGCGATTAACCAGTATCTGCGTGGATTTTTGCCTGAAGAGAACGTGCGGATCAGACCGGACTCAATCGACTTCGAGGTGCACGCGCCGCGATCGGTGCGCGACATTCCAATTCTCTTTGAGTTTCCAGAGTTCACAAAGACTTACGGAGACGGTGGTTTCTCACTCGATGTCGCTGGCGGCGAGCTGCGAGCAGGGGAGGTCGTCTGTGCAGTCGGTCCGAACGGGATCGGTAAGAGTACCTTTGCAAAACTGCTCGCTGGAGTAGAAGAGCCGACGACTGGCAAGATATCAACAGATATCCGGATTTCATACAAACCACAGTACATAAAACCCGATTCAGACCTTCGTGTCCACGATTTCCTGAGAAGCATCACGCGGGCAGTCGATACCAGCTACTACGAGACCGGAATCACCGGTCCGCTCCAGCTCAGATACTTGATGGAACGGGAGATATCCGATCTCAGTGGCGGCGAACTGCAGCGTGTCGCAATCGCTGCCTGTCTCTCCCGGGAAGCTGACCTCTACGTGCTGGATGAGCCTTCCGCACATCTTGATGTCGAGCAGCGGGTCTCTGCGTGCTCTGCCATACGAAGATTCGCTGAGAACGAGCATGTGACCGCAATTGTCATTGATCACGACATCTATATGGTCGATCTCCTGAGCGACCGGCTGATAGTCTTCGATGGAACACCTGCCGTGCACGGCGAGGTCTTTGGTCCGTTCGGCTTGCGTGAGGGGATGAACCGGTTCCTGAAAAATCTTGAGATCACATTCAGGCGTGACGAGGATACAAAGAGACCGAGGATCAATAAACCGGACTCCCGGCTGGATCGGGAGCAGAAGGCAAGCGGGGAGTACTACTACGTGGCGGCGCCGTGATGCTCAGCATATAGCAATTGCATCAGTGGAACGAGTCGATGTGCCGGTTAGCTGGAACTTCCGGCACATTGTGAATCTTGATCGTATCCATGCTTTCAATTCGGTCAATTTAAAGTTAGGCTATATTATATTGAAAATTAGAAGCCCAAGATAGGTTATTCATGAAAAAAATTTGATGCTGTGGAATTTCAGCGAAAAATTCGTAAAGAATTGGGTGAAGCGTATTTATCCGATCGCGAAGGATTTCTTTGTGAACTCAAAGAAAAATATGGCAATTTGCAAAAACAGAAGATCGGTACGCACGCTGGATAACGGGGTGTATATGGCTTCGTTGGGCACTGTATGGAAATCCAGTGATTTCCGTCAATGGTCCGTTGGATGTACAACAACACAAAAGACGTGAAGACCGCGATTGACAACACTCTTCGCGTCTCTGCACCTTTGCGC
>JAYEFS010000274.1:0-2680 GCA_034658695.1 Methanobacteriota archaeon
CTGATCCGTTCTCTCCGAAGATCGGTTTTGGCATGAACGTTGCATAGACTCCGAAGTTCCGGGCAATCTCCTTTGCGACAAGCTTATACGTCATCACATTGTCTGCCATGGCAAGAGCCTCGGAGTATCTGAGATCGATCTCGTGCTGGGAGGGTGCAACCTCGTGGTGGCTATACTCCACACGGATTCCCATCTTCTCAAGCGCAAAGACCGTCTCTCTTCTGTAATCGGTTGCAAGGTCAAGCGGTGTTAAGTCAAAGTACCCGCCCGTATCAAGGACTTCCGGAGCGTCCGAGTCCTTGAAGTAGAAAAATTCGAGTTCGGGTCCGACAAACATATCAAGCCCCATCTTCTTTGCCCGCTCAAGATTTCTCTTGAGAACATACCTCGGATCGCCCTCGTACGGCTTCCTGTCAGGGGTCAGCACATCCACAAACATCCGTGCGGTTGCATCATCCTGTGGTCTCCATGGAAGGATCTGGAAGGTCGATGTGTCTGGCATCGCAACCATATCACTCTCCTCGATGTCCTGGTACCCTGCAACCGACGAGCCGTCAAAGCCCATCCCGTCAGTGAGCGCGTTTTCGAGTTCCGCCTTCGTGATCGCAAAACTCTTCAGAACGCCCATAATGTCTGTGAACCACAGCCGGATGAACTTTACATTCTTCTCCTCGACTGCGGTGAGCACATCGTCTTTTGTCATGGTCATGTCATCACCTGTTATCGGTTAAGTAATCACTACCCTCTTACCGTATCTTCATATATAACTGTTATGGTCAAAAGTGTGCCACCGCGGGAGTGTGGTCAAATGCGATCGGACCCAGAATATGAGCCGGTGAATAGTGTACCAGTGGGGCTTATGAGTCAGTTTACAGCCATCACCGGAGGAATTGGAAGGGGACTCGTATTGTTTTCGAGTCCCCTTCGTGTGGCATCTCAAATTCAGAAATTGTACCCTTTCTCGCCGTGCTGCGTCTGATCGAGTCCGATGTTCTCCTCGCTCACAGAGACCTTGAGTCCCAGCGTCTTATCTAGAACAAAGCCGATCCCGATCGTTCCGACAACTGCGTACACCATCGTAATGGCGGCGCCCTCAAATTGCAGGAGGAGCTGGTCTGAGTTACCAGACAAAAGCCCGGCAGCACCAATAGTTGCAAACACGCCTGTCAGAAGTGCACCTGTGGTTCCGCCGACACCGTGAACGCCGAAGACATCGAGCGAGTCGTCGTATCCAAGTTTTCCTTTCAACATCACTGCATTGTAGCAGACAACCCCTGCAATAGCCCCCATCACGATTGCAGCCATCGGCGTCACGAATCCGGCAGCAGGCGTTATCACCACAAGACCTGCAAGAATTCCTGTTGCAAACCCGAGTGCGGTTGGTTTCCCGGTGCCCCACCATTCCGCAACCATCCAGGAGAGTCCGGCTGCGGCTGGTGCAACAAACGTTGTTATGAACGCGAGTGCCGCGATCTCGTTTGCAGCAAGTGCGGAGCCAGCGTTGAACCCGAACCAGCCGAACCAGAGGAGCCCGGTGCCTATGAGTGTGAGCGTTACGTTGTGGGGCTTTATGACATCCACGCCGTAACCCTTCCGTTTGCCAAGGAAGATTAGGATCGCGAGTGCCGAGATTCCGGATGTGATATGGACGACTGTGCCGCCTGCAAAGTCGAGTGCCTCGCCTGTCAAAAACCCGCCGCCCCAGACCCAGTGGCAGACCGGCGCATAGACAATCAAGCTCCAGAGCGTGATGAACGCGATGTAACTCTTAAACTTGATGCGTCCGACAACAGCACCAGAGATTAGGGCGGGTGTTATTATTGCAAACATGCCCTGAAACGCAACGAATGCATACGTCGGGATCGTTCCTGTCGTTGAATTGTGGTCGATTCCTGCAAGGAAGATGTGGTCAAGCCCACCGACAAACCAGTTCCCCGGGCTAAATGCGAGCGAATACCCAACAACAACCCAGAGCACAGCGACGATCCCCATAACAACAAACGAGTGCATCATGCTGCCTAAGACGTTCTTCCGCCGGACCATCCCACCATAAAAGAGCGCAAGTCCGGGGAGCATGAATAGGACGAGTGCTGATGAAATCAAGACCCACGCGGTATCTGCAAAGACAATAGCCATCTTTTGTAACCTCCCATATCCTCAGATCGCCTCAGAACCGGTTTCGCTGGTACTGATCCTTACAACATCCTCAAGAGGCAGTACAAATATCTTGCCGTCCCCGATCTCACCTTTTTCGTTTGTCTTTGCCCCCTTCTTGATGGCTTCAATTGTTGGTGCGAGAAAATCGTCGTTTACCGCTATTTCGAGCTTGATCTTTTCAAGAAGGTTTACCTCAAGTTCAACTGCCCGGTATACCTCCAAATATCCTTTCTGAGCGCCATATCCCGATACTGGCGATACTGTCAATCGGTTCACCTCGACCTTCTGGAGCGCCCTCGTGACAGAATCGAGTCGTTCCGGTCGTATTATTGCTATGACATATTTCATAGGTCTTCGGAAAGTGATTACCTTATGGTACCATTTAAGGGTTTCTGTCACAAATAAAATGAGTTATGACATATAAATCTCATAACATTAGTTCCACATCCACAGGATTCCATAACCTATATCAACCTAAACCCACCATACCAGAGACCATGAACGCTGTTATCGGGCTGGAGGA
>JAYEFS010000275.1:0-2679 GCA_034658695.1 Methanobacteriota archaeon
CCTCGAAGTCGTCGTCGGCATCAGTCCAGTCCGGGAGATATGAGATGTCCTTCTCATAGACATCTATCTTCAGGACGTTTGGTGTTACAGTAATAACACTGTAGTGGAAGCAAGGGTTGGTTTCGGCGTTTTCTCCCAGAGCAGGGTCTGGTTTGCGGAAGGCGATCCACGAAGAATCACCGATATCCCCAAGTTCCTGCATGTCCCGCTGTCCTGCCCCGGCACCGCCCAGTGTCAACCAGATGGTTCCGTTGCCCTGTTTAGCGGATCCGAATCGTTCCGATTCCGCAACCACGGTGGCGTTATCCATCCTGTAGAATGCAGGTTCTCCTGTCCCTTCGGCTTCTTCGATCCAGCGGAAACCCTTGATCATCCTGGAGCGTTCATAATCGTGATCGTGTGCCGCAAGCACCACGTCCACTGCACCACTCAAGTCAATCACGTCTACGTAAGAGCCTTCATCAAAGAGACCGTAATCGTCCTGATCCGGGAAGTGATCTCCGGAGGTGAAGGGCGAATGGTGCATAGCCACTATGATCCAGTCGATCTCGCCCGCATCTTTCTCAGCTTTTGCCTTTGCCAGATCCGCATTCAACCATTCAAGCTGGGTCTGGTACCAGCCCTCGCCGGCATACTCGCCAGTGGTGATCACCACTATGTGCGTTGATCCATAGTTAATGGAGTACCATCGTTCCTCATAACCCATATTGTTGAGGTCGGGCCATCCTCCCATACTGGTCTTGGGCATCTCAAATGTGTTGAACCATGCTGGTGCGAGGTATTCATGGTTTCCATGCACCGGCACAAAAGCGTAGCTGGCAACCATCTCCCTGGTGCACTGGTTTCCGTTAAATCCGTAATCGAACCATGATTCCCATTCTCTCAGGGCGGAGTACGCACCGAAATCACCCAGCTGCAACACGAAGGTGCCGTTGGTACCGTTACCGTTGCCACTGGCGATTACCTTTATCTCTTCCAGAATCTGACAGTTCAGCTCGTGCAAAACGTCGTATTGAGCTTTGGAGTCACCATAAGCAATAAACTGGAAGCTATCACCCTCTTCAGGCTGGGTCTTGTAGATGTAAGTCTCGGATTGCACTTCCTCTGTGCCCTCACCCTCAGAGACTACATAGTACTCGTACCCGATTCCCGGCTTCAATCCGGTCAGGGTGGCGGTATATGCTTTTGCCGCGCTAAAGACCTGATGATATAACGTTCCCATCGCATCGACACTATTCCAGTCCGCCTCACCCACTTCCCTGAAATAGGTAACTCCGCTGGTGGAGTTGGTGGATGCCATCCAGTTTATGGCAATTGTCTGCTCTGTTCCAGTGATGTTGTCCGGATCAGGCAAACCGATATTAAGATTCATCTTCTTCCCACTGACCGACTCGGTACCTGCGGTGTCCTGTGCCGTGTCATCGCAGAGTGGTGAGTAAAGCACCAGATGAGGGGGATGCATCCGAAACCCGTATCTGCCTTCTTCCTCGGTTCCCCATGAGTATCCGTAAGATGTCCATATCTGATCACCAACAACAGCGGTATCGTGCTTGTAAGTAGGGCATGGCAGGTCAACCTTCCTGGTGTATGTGTCGTTTTCGGAATCGTATTCAAAGATTTCTTTGTACATGTATCCGGCGGTCAGACCGCCTATTATGTATGCCCGATCACCAACCGATTCTACCCGGGGAGATTTTACGCCGAAGGGCATATCAGAGATGGAAGCCCACTCATAACCGCTCACGGCGCCGGGATCAAATGTCCATGCCTTTGTCGATCCTGATTCATCCGACTTCGTTCCGCCGAAGAGGTAGAACTTGTTGCCGATAACGCACCCCCCGATGTCACCATCGACAACACCCGTTATCATCTCGGGAAACTCTGCCTCTACCCCTGGGAGGTCCACGAACTGCTCAATCCCCGGATCGAAGAAGGAGCAATCTTCGCCAATCAGTACCACGTACTCTTTTTCCCCAATAACCATTCTTCCCCAGATCGATTGCCGCCAGTCACGCAACTCTCCCGGATCTTCTATCTCTATGATGGCGTCCCCGGAAGCGTCTGCTTTGCTGGTATCGAATTTGAGGAGTTCCTCGTCGCCTGCTATGTAAATGATCGAATCGTTGTCGCAAGCCGTAAATGCTGTTGCTTTGTAGAAATCTTTGGCTTTTCCGTCCCGGGTCTTTATCGCCACATTGGTATAGACCACATCTCCATTCTCTAAATCGATGTATTCTGCATTAGGATAGGTGGTGAATTCCTGGTAACCGCAACCCCAGTTCAGGAAGTGTGAGTAGTATGCCTTTCCACCCGTGACCCAGAGTTTACCGTTTGCAAGCGTAAGCTGATGCCCTCTTCTTGGATGTTGCAGTGGAAGATCGGACTGAAGTTCAATTGCAGTATCTTCTGAGTCTTCCGTATCAGTGGCGGTGCCAACGAATAGCACGGTTCCATCGTACTCGCCACCAGCCCACTCCGGAACCTCAAGCGATGCCGCGACATCCTCTGCGTATTCGAAGTCGGTTACATCGGCGGGTATCCCAACAGAAAACCCATCCACGAAAGCACCATTCAGTCTGATCGCTTCGGTGTAGAAGCCGCTCTCATCCGCCCCGATCTCTGCTGTCACACAGACATCATGGGTGCCGGTGTTCGCAATCCTGATCTGCCGCGTAGCCG
>JAYEFS010000276.1:0-11345 GCA_034658695.1 Methanobacteriota archaeon
TCGCGGATAGTAGCGAGGACACGAGATTCATAAAGATTATGTGAAATCCGATCCATGATGCTGCTGCTTACTTTGTTGTCGAAGAACTTAATAGAAGAGGGACAAAACTTTTGTGGATTCACTTAGTGACGCCCGCCTTTTTCTACACACGTGGGAGCTACCGATATCAACCACAGAAAATGCCAGAACTATCAACTTTCAAAGTAAGGTGTAAGAAATAACTATAAGAACGTATAACTAAAAGGACGTTTCCATGGATGTGAGTAACATTATGAATCGTTCATCAGAATCGGCAATCAAAGAACTATCGACAATGTATTCGGTGACCAAGGATATCAAGGATCAAGAAATCCTCCAAAGTCCTTCGAATCGTCTTAAGACCTT
Source organism: Methanobacteriota archaeon (assembly GCA_034658695.1). Classification (GTDB taxonomy): domain Archaea; phylum Halobacteriota; class Methanosarcinia; order Methanosarcinales; family Methanogasteraceae; genus Methanogaster_C. The sequence goes on from JAYEFS010000276.1 coordinate 385, forward strand.
TTTCCGGAGGTTGGACTATCTTGCTGCGCTGGATCTGGACGATAAATCTGCAGAAGAGATTCTCCGCGCTCCTGAATTTGATTCGGCACTTGAATCTATCGTCAGATTCAGAAATCTATATAGTTTGAGACTCGAAACCGAGAATGCAAACTCCATACTGGATAGTGAAGATCCGTGGGATGCGCTGAAACATTTCACCCATTTCTCAAATTATCTCCAACTGGCTCTTACCGAGTATCAGGGATCCGGGCTTGAACCCGGCGATAGCATTGTGTTTATCGGGAGTGGACCACTGCCTGTGACTCTTATAATGCTCTGCCACCAGCATGGTCTCAGAGGGATCGGGATTGAACGGGAACCGGACAGAGCAAAACTCTCAAGAAGAGTTCTCATGCAACTGGGGCTTTCTGATCAGATCGAGATAATGGACGGAAACCACTTCAGATTGCCTTCGAATGGGTGTAAACTCGTTATGGTGGCTGCAGCAGCCGAACCCAAGAAGGAGATATTTGATCATCTGGCAAGCGTGCTTCCGGCAGGAACAAAGATATCCTACCGCATATATGAGAAAGGGCTTAGAAGATTATTGGAGACGTCTTCTTTTATGGAATTGCCTGAACAGTTTGAAGAATATTTAAGGATTCGACCGAAACCACCTGTCAACAATACCGTTGTATTCCTCACCAAAAAGAGTGGCTGATCTGCACGATGATCAACAGTCGATCCGTGTGCGCAAACGTTTTGCTTTGTATTGGTTTTTCGCATCCATCGGCACAGAGCATTTAACACCCTCAAACGCCTGAATCTCGATGGTTCAATCGACAACGGTCAGAAAGACGCTGGTATTGTTAACAGGTGGCTCTGGATGAACTTTCAGGTATTCTCTGAGCCGTCCTGGCAACTCATAGCGATAAAACGTGTCCAGCATCCGTCTGAGCCCTTTCTCATAGATGCGGTATGATATCTTTGTTCCGGCAGGCAGCACGCTTGCCAGATGATCAAATATCTCCTTTTTGGGTTCAGCCTGAGCAGCCACCATGATCAGTTCCGGCATCTCTTCCAGTGGCAGCGTCAGATGGGTTCCGGTGACTATTCGGATCTTCCTGGAGAGCCCGAGCTTCTCAAGCACCATTCTTGAGAGTTTGACCCGCTCCGGATACTGTTCAATCCCGATTCCGTTGAGCCCGTGCTGGTGGCAGAGTACGATGAGCGTCAGCGGCAGTGGACCGCTTCCGAGAAATAGAACAGTGTTACCCGGTTTAAGCCCTGCCCCCAGAGACTCGGTTCGCGCCAGCTGAATGTAATTTGGGAGGTATGTGAAATTTTTAAGCGCATTCCATGGATCTTTGCTCTTTAGTAGGAAGTTTGCCTGTTCTGCCTCAAGTTCTGCCGTATATTCGCTTCGAAACGTGCTGATAGCATCGAATGCAGAGTTAAATCTGGAATTGGACAGGATCTCTTCTACGGATCTGTGGTCTATATCAAGTGCGATCAGATAGTCAAGCCGCTGAAAAACGGCTTTGAGATTGCCGGTGGGGTCTTGATAGACCTTTCTGTCCACAAAATCCCTGATTGAGTGATGTATCGCCACGATCTCATCAGTTATCGATTCTGCGAAGTGGTCTGTACCATGATCCGTGTCGCCGCCATGACCTGGTATGATCTTTTTGTGGACATCAGAACCATGAACGTGGGTGTTTTCTCTGTTTCTGTAAATTGGGGTCATGCAGGTCATATCAATCATACTGTAGACAAAATGTATAATTACTTAAAACCTCTGACGTATGTGGGTTAATTTGAGAAACAAGTCAAATCGCCATGTATAATTTCCGATAATTTCCATACAAGTGAAATTAAGTGCTATCTTTATTTGACTCGCAATATTTCGCTGCCGCTGCCGCGGGAGTTTCGGAGAGCGCGGGGTTGCGCGCCCGAAAACTATATATAGCGCGGGATTGTACCAGAGTATCAATCGAGATAACACAATTATGTATCTCGCATATATTGAATAACAGGAGATAACAAATATGGATAAAAACGTAATAACCACTGCGTTTGCAGCATTGCTGCTGATCGCGTGTACCGGCATTGCTGGCGCGCATTTCACGATGGTATTTCCAAGCGACAGCGAGGCTACCGCATGGGATGTGACACCTGAAGACTACATCGCAACACTTGGAGAGACAAAGACGGTGTATATGATGTGGGGTCACCCCTACGAGCATATATCATTTGATATGACATCCACACCTGAGATCTCTGTCATGAATCCTGACGGAACAGTCAAGCAGCTTACGCCTGAACAGATCACTGTTTCAGGACAGCATGAGGACGGGAGTCCTGGTGATTTTGTAGCCTATAAAGCAACGTTTACCGTTGATCAGGACGGCGATTCCATCGTACTGGTGAAATACGAGGATGAGGAGGAGAATCTGATCGACTACTGCAAAGCCGTGATTCACTGCGGCGAAGAGACATGGTATGGCTGGGATTCCGAGGTTGCAGCGGAGCAGACCGAGGTCATCCCGTATGTGAGACCGTACGGCATGGAAGAGGGATTCGTCTTCTCCGGAAATGCGAAGTACGGCGGTCAGGTACTTCCTGCTGCCACGGTCGAGGTCGAGAAGTACCACACGCTGGACGTCGGTAAGGAGCTTGTGGCGGCTGCAGAGGAGAAGTTCTCGTACGACCCGCCGATGGTGTTCACAAGACAGGTCACGACCAACCAGAACGGAGACTTCTCGTACACTCTTGACGAGCCCGGAATCTGGTTTGTCTGTGCAGCGAAAGAGAGCGATACCGGAGGACGCACCATAAGAGGCGTCTTTATTGTTCCGGTTCTCGATTCGTTCCCGGCAAAGGAATCGTCCGGCTCATCGTCTGCGGAACTTCAGCAGGCAATAACTGAAGCCAAACAGGCAGCAGCAGACGCAAAGGCAGCAGCAGAACATGCAGCAACATCTGCAACGTCTTCGCCAGGATTCGGAGCGATCTTTGCCACAGTCGGGCTCTTTGCAGCGATTGCAATTCTGATGCGGCGGAAATAAGAGTGTGACTGGTATCACGGATGAATCAACAGGGGTTTTATCACCCCTGCCAATCTTTTTGATTGTACGTTATAGGTCGATTTGTTAAAATCTATTCCAGGAGGTGTTGAAGAGTGAAATTGGTGAAAGGTCTGAATATTCTGGTGATCTCACTTGTCCTGTGCACTACGTTCGTATGCCCGGTTGCGTCCGCACACAGGGTGATTGTACAGGGGCAGGTGAGCGAGATACAGATAAAGGCCTATTATGGGGGCGGAGGTGCGGATCCCATGGTGGATGCAGATGTGGAGATATACGCGATCAGGGATGGGCAGGAAGAACTGTACCGCGAAGGTAAGACCAATGATGCGGGGATGTACTACTTCCCGCCAAAGATTGGCGTATCCGAGTACAGAGCGGTGGTGGAAGCGACCGGGCATATGGGTGAAGAGACTGTGAACCTGACGGAAGGCGCAGGACTCACAGAAGCAGAGCAGGAAGAAGCAGAAGATGAGGCAAAGCTACCGCTAAAGGACATGCTTGCCGGATTCGGATATCTGGCAGGGATTGCCGGGATCGCGATGATCATTGCAGCTCGCAAGATGAATAAGATGAATAAATAGTGCGAAGGCAAATTGCAAAGAGAAGGGATGAAATAATAAATGGTTCACATTTCAGATGGCATACTTGATCCGTTACTCTGGGAGAGTGGCTGGGTGATAACAGCTATAATCCTCGCATACACGCTCTCAAAGATGAAGATCGAGGACGTGCCAAAACTATCAGTCATAACAGCCGCTGTCTTTGTTGCATCACTGGTTCACTTTCAGTTCGGACCCACGAGTGTTCACTTCATATTGAACGGCTTTGCAGGCGTAACGCTCGGACTGCTCGCGTATCCGTGCATCTTCGTAGCACTCGTTCTGCAGTGCTTCCTCTTCCAGCACGGAGGCGTAACCACGATCGGGATCAATGCGATAAACATGGGCGTCCCCGCGCTGCTCGCGTATCTGTTATTCAAATACGGAATGAGACTCGATCTCGGAATAAAACAAAAGGAGATCTTGTTCGGCACACTCGGAGGCGGCATAGCGGTTGCGCTTGCTGTGCTCTCCCTCTCACTCGAACTCACCACAACCGGCAAGGAGTTCTTTGAGGTGGCGATATTTGTCGCGACTGCGCACATCCCGATCATCGCAATCGAGGCGATCTTCACAGGAGTTACCGCCGGTTTCCTTGCGACCGTCCAACCGGAACTACTCTGCAGACGGTGATTGAGCATGATCTCTGAGATTGACAGGTACGCGGGACTATCCTCACCGATTCACAGGTGGGACCCCCGTCTCAGGATCGTGTCCATACTCGCGCTGATATTCTCGGTCGTACTACTCTACAACCTCACACTGGTCACAATCGGCATGATCTTCGCAATTATTCTGGTATACCTATCAAAAATCCCGTTTTCTTTTGTTCTGGACCGTCTGAAGTTGGTATTCATATTGGTGCTGCCGTTCTTTCTGATAATCCCGTTCACCACTATGGGTACAGATACCGGAGTTGAGATAGCACGTTTCGGCGGAATCACACTGAGTTACAGGGGAATTGAGGCGGTCAGGTTCGCCGCGATGATTGTCCTGAAGGCACTCACCTCGGTGATGCTGATCTTCCCGATGATCGGGACATCGCGGATGGATATCACGATCAAGGCACTGGAGGGTCTGCATCTGCCAAACAAGCTTGTCCAGATGTTTGCTTTTACATACAGGTACATCTTTGTGCTGGATGATGAATTCCTGCGGACCGAGCGCTCACTCGCATCGAGGGGATTTAAGAGGAGAGGAGACCTCTACACACTCACAACGATGAGCAAGTCGATTGCGATGCTCTTTGTGAAGAGCTATGAGCGGGCAGACCGTGTATTCTATGCAATGCGTTCGAAGGGCTATTCCGGAAAGGTCGTCACACTGCACGAGTTCGATTCCGGACGGCAGGACTGGGTCAATGCGATAGTGGTCTCCGGTTTCGCGGTTCTTCTGCAGGTCGCAGCAATGTCCGGAGCGTTCAGTATATATGGCGGGATCTGATGGCAGCAATACGCGTTCACGATCTGAACTACACGTACCCTGACGGGACGGCTGCGCTCAAAAATGTCTCGTTTGTAATCGAGAAGGGCGAGTCTGTAGTGCTCGTCGGACCGAACGGCGCAGGCAAATCAACACTCCTCCTCCACCTGAACGGGATTTTGCACAGCACGCAGTCACGCGGGACTGTTGAGATTCTTGGCGATTCCGTCGATCCGAAAAAAGTGCACGAGATGCCAAAGAAGATCGGAATCGTCTTTCAGAACCCTGATGACATGCTTTTTATGCCCTTGCTCGGCGATGACGTCGCGTTCGGTCCGATCAACCTCGGTGTTGCGAAAGAAGAGGTGAAACGCCGGGTCAAAGATTCGCTCGAGCTGGTCGGGCTTGCCGGCTATGAGGAAAGGGTCTCGCATCATATGAGCGGCGGCGAGAAGAAGCGGGCTGCAATAGCGACTGTGCTCTCGATTGAGCCCGAGATCATCGCTCTGGACGAGCCTACCGCGAATCTGGACCCGAAGAGCAGGGCTGAACTGATAGATATTCTCAGGAGTCTGAAGAATGCGGGAAAGACCCTCATAATAATCACGCACGACGTAAACGCGATTCCCGAACTTGCGGACCGGGTGATCGTCCTGGACAAGACCGTTGTTGCGGACGGAACCACCCGTGACGTCTTCTCAGACACAGAGACGCTTCTCGCGGCAGGGCTTGAGGTCCCGACGATCATGCAGTTCTTTGAGGTGCTTCAGGCGTTCGGGTATCCATGCGATGTGCTTCCGCTCTCGGTTGAGGGCGCGGCAAGGAACCTGACACAGACGATAGAGAACGGAGACGGGCATATCCACCTGCACCTGCACAAGCACACACACAGTGAGGTCGATTCCGCGCTCGGTAAGTATCGACACCATCACCATAACCGCTGATGCGGGTCTCTCGTAGTGACTCCGGGCAGTGTCGATTGTTGCTCCGAAAATAGACGTGCAAATAGGGGGACCATGGGGGGACCGTGCGTGATTACTGCGAAAGGCAGGAATCAGAGATGGGTGATAAGTCGCATGACTATGAATTGAGCGATCAGTCCAGCCAGTATCGGGAAGAGTAACGTCGAAAGAAAACGTATCGCCATGAATTTGGGCCCTATGAACGCTATCTCGAGCGGGATTAAGTTGACCCGCCAGAGCGCCCATGCGGTAACCATCGCAACCATAGGACCTGTGCCCGCTCCGGACTTGAGAAGAGAGGCTACGATAGGGAGTGATGCATAAGGGGGTCCCGGCATGACGCTGCCAGCGAGGCTTCCGGTAACGATGCCTTTGATGCCGGAGCTCGTTCCAAGAAACTGTTCAATCATCTCCTGGGGAATTATAACCTGTATCATACCTCCGATCACCAGCGCAATGATTATCAGCGGAAGTATCTCAAGAAAAAGAACAAGCGAGGATCGTACTCCGGAAACAGCCTCCTTCTGCCCGACTCTTGTGTACGCGATTATAAACAGTAATACTGCGCAGATGAGATAGATCCAGATGGTTGACCCAAAACGCATGTGACTGCTATAGATGTCGAACCTCAATAAACTCTTTTGCAGGTATGGTCAGCACATCATAACTCAGCTTCTGCATGAGTTCCCTGTAGCGTTCGAAATCCACCCCGTGTGGCGACCTGACACCAGTCATCATCGCCTTCAGCGCCCAGAGCTCATCGAAATCATCGAGATCGCCGAAATTCAGGACCGCCTCAACGGTATCGCCGGTTGAGAGTCTGTGCACGACGTAAACATCTCGCCCCGTAACCGCACCGGTTTTATCGATCTCAATTGTTCCTAAATTCTGTCTTCCAAAATCGCTTCTGATGCCTGCAATGTATGCGAAAGCATCAACCATGCACGTGTCCCGGTCAAACTTGACCTTGAAATCGCCCCTCTGTGGGGGGCTGTCGCACAACTCATCAAACGCAACCATGGCAGCGCGATACCCTCGCGCGAGCCCGAGGCAGAGGTGCCCGTTCCACTTCATCACATCGGTTAAGTAGATCGGAAATACCTGATCCCGGTCATCTGATGACCCCACCTTCCAGGCGGTTGGGTCAAGAACCCTGATTGGCTCAATCTCATCATACCATGGGTGTATCCATGGTGATTCGGTATCTATTATTATACTCACATCCGCATCCTGCTGCAATCATTGATGTGATCGCACGTTTGTTATGAATATTTAACACTTTTATTCCAGTTATTATTAACAAAAAACCCCTCTAATGGAAAGGTTTAAAGTTATTGGCACTGTTGTATCTTTTGCGTCTTGTCCGAGGTGGCAAATATGCTAAAATTCCACCAACAATGCATCAATTGTGGCACTATACATAATAATAGTTATGTGAGGAATTGTGAATGTGGGGGGCTCATACCCTTTAAATACCACGACACCGATCCCGAGAACTTTCCTGATCCGGCATTCGGGGATTCGCCATGGAGATATCATCAGGTCCTCCCGCTGAATGATCTGGACTATGCCATCGATCTCGGAATGAAGAAAACACCATTTCTCAAGAGCAAACGAATAGCGGTGGCGATCTCGCCAGACCGACCAATGGAGAACCTCTACATCAAGGTCGAGGCTGTGCAACCAACGAGGACGTTTAAGGACCGTGAAGCGTTCATGACTGTATCGCGGCTCCAGGAACTCGGACATAACAGGATCGTCACCGCAACGACTGGTGACAGCGGGCTTGCCCATGCAAGAGCCTGTTCCATTGCAGGGATGAAACTATACATCTACGCTCCAGAGAATGCCCGTGAGCGCTCGGAACGGATGCTTGACGAAATACGCTCCGAGATCGACGACGAGTATGTCGAAGTGATCTACTCAGGGACTACCTTCGATGAGGCGATAGCGAACGCCATGTCTTTCGCCAAAAAAAGCGATATACCGCTCGAATATGGATTTTATAACCAGTTACGAATCGAAGGGATAAAGACGATCGGTTTTGAGGTTCTCGAAGATCTCGGAAGAGTGCCTGACTGGTACGTGCAGGCGGTCGGGAGCGGCGTTGGTCTGTACGGCTTTCACAAAGCCTGCATGGAACGCTACGGCGTCGCGCCGAGACTTGCCGGAATCCAGCCAAAAGGTTGCGCGCCCATGGTCAGAGCATTCAAGGGATATGACGACCCGATCGAAAAGGCAGTTGACACCCATGTGCTCGGTATTGGCAACCCGAAGCTGTACCTCTCGTACCCGCATCTGATAAATGCAGGCACAGTCTTTGAGTATGGTTTTTCCGGGGGGAAGGAATCCGAACTAAAGGAAATTCCCAGGTTGCTTGAACTCTACCACAGCGACGGCGTGCCTGATGTCGGGCTTGAGTCATGCACTGCACTCTCAGGACTTGAGCATCTGGTACAATCCGGAGTGATTTCGCCAGATGAGACCGTTGTTCTGATGTGTTCCGGAGGCATGAGGTGTGACCTGCCCGAAGAACTGGTAGATACCATAACGTGACCTCATGAGTGCCATCATGCAGAAGCCGTCGGTAACCACGGATCATCTGGATGCACTACAACTGATGAAGTTTGACGCCTGCACCAGATGCGGCGAATGCCTGAAATGGTGCCCCGTGTATGATGTGATCAAGAGCGGTGCATTCAGCCCGAACGGGAACGGATCAGGACTAGTTGATGGATACACGCCCCGCGACAAGGTTGGGGACTGGAAACAGTTCATGAACGCGGGGTATGGCTTGCGTGCAAAACTCTTCTCCCCACAGAAGATACCGGAATCCGTAATTCAGGATTTTTCAGAGCGTCTGTATCATTGCACAGCGTGCGGGGTATGTGGCTCGGTGTGCCCGGCAGGAATCAACACAACCGGACTGTGGGGCTCGCTGCGTTCCAACCTTGTAAACCGGGGCAACGGACCGCTCCAGTCACAAGAGTTCTTCACAGAAGTCATCTCAAAGTACAAAAACCCATACAGAGCAGATCAACGGAACCGGCTGCACTGGCTTCCGGATGACGTCGAGGTGAGTGAGAGCGCCGAGATCGCGTACTTTGTCGGGTGCACTGTAGAATACAAGACGCCACTCCATGCAGTCTCAGTCGTGCGAATACTCAAGAAGTTCGATATCCCGTTCACCATGCTCGGCGAAGATGAACTCTGCTGCTGCGCTGATCTGATCTCAATCGGGCATCGGGACACCGAAAACATCGCCCGAGATTTCGCAAGGAGAAACATCGAGCAACTCCAGAAGAGGGGCGTCAAAAAAGTCTTGTTCTCATGCCCTGGCTGTTATCAGGTCGCTGTGGATGAATGGCCCCGTTATTACGGGGACGAACTGCCGTTTGAATGCGTCCATGCATCGCAGTTCGTATTCGAGCTTCTTGACAAAGAACGGCGATGGACGAACCGGATCGATAAAACGGTGACATACCATGACCCCTGCCATCTCGGAAGGCAGATGGGGATCTACGAACCGCCAAGAGACGCCATCAAAAGACTTCCAGGCATCACTTTCGTTGAGATGGAGAGGAACCGCGAGTTTCAGCGGTGCTGCGGTGCTGGCGGCAATGCGCTCAGAGAAGGGATCCCCGAGCTGACCAGGGCGATTGCAAAGATACGTGTGCAGGATGCGAAGGATGTCGGTGCGGAGCTGCTGGTCACGTCGTGCCCGTGCTGCTTTCTGACGCTATCAGGGGGTAACGGGAACGGTAATGGCAAGAGTGGTAGCAATGGTGACGGTAATAGTAGTAGTGGTGGGAATGGCAACGGCAATGATGCGGGCGTGGTGGTCGAGGATCTTGCCACGCTCTGCGCAAGATCACTTGGGCTGCTTTGACTGATATCTGGCATCTCTGGTATGCGCATACGAGTTTTGTAGTGGTCGCTTGGATCGAGAAGACCGCGAAAGACGCGAAGACGGTGCTTTTTGCAAGCAGCTGTGATCATGTGGGGCAAGTGGCATCGATAAGATTAATTATATCCCACCACGATCTGATCTCATGGGAAGTGCAGAGTTTGCCGGGGTTTCGATACAACAGATGGTGAGGTACTTTGCAGAATGGGGCGTCTCTTTTTCCAGGCAGAACATTTGGGACTACACATTTTCCAGGCAGAGCATAGAAGAAGTTAAACGGGATGCAAAAGAGACTGGAGGCGGGCTCAAGAATGTGATCAATATGGTAGTTTTGCAATAGCTTCGCTTGTATGGTCACTGATGAACTCAATTGCGAGCGCAGCGGTACGGTGACCAGGGTGAAATTGCAATGCAAAGCAAAGCCGTTGGCACAGTATTACGGCGCATACAGCCGTAGAACCCAAGGAAGACACTCCGAGTACTTCAGAGAGTTGTTTAAAACAAGCGACATTTGGTGATTTTCTTAAGAATCCGAACGCGTGGGCACCAACAGGTCCGGAATGCTACGAAAAAGTGAGATTCATGCACTATGAGAAGGGAACACCACAGGAAAACGAAGTTTTTGGATGCAAATTACCCAATTGGAATCACCCCATGATTAGCCAGAGCTGTAACTGATTTGCTCCCGTTGGGTGCTTTCTTGTTGAGAAAAAATCCCCTGGTAAAATCTGCATTTCAGACAGAGTTTGACAGTGATACGGTCATGAGGGTGGCAGGACTCCATGATAGCGCTCGGGGCTGCCCCGCGTTACCCGTTAGCAGGCACGGCGACGCACGCGGGTTTGCGGGCGCCCGGGTGGTCGGGCGGCGGCTCAGCGTTGTGGTGTTCTGATGGGTGGCGAAATGCTTTTATGTGCGAGGGTGGTGTGTGTAAGACGTAACATAGTGGATTCGGTTATTATGGCAAGGCGGCTCCCACAACCGAAACACGATTGCGAACAAT
>JAYEFS010000277.1:0-2641 GCA_034658695.1 Methanobacteriota archaeon
TTTGCGGCTTCTCCCTGATTCGCAAGTTCCATCATGCCTGCCTTGTCCCGGCTCTTCAGCAGGCGCTCGTAGTAGAATGAGTGAATCTGGCGCTCAAGTTGACGCATAGTCCAGCCATTGCGTGCCACTTCGAGTTCATAGAATAAACGGGCGTGCTCGTTTTCGACCCTTATGAGTGCTCGATAGTGAGACCAACTCAAATCAGGGTGAAATCCTTGGAGGGACGCTTTGTCTGCCGTATGGAATTTTTCCGGCAAATCGCCACCCATTGGGTGGTGAATCGCCGGAGCACGATCATAGAACGTGATATAAAATCGACGGAAATAACCCAAGTTCGTGGTCGAAAAACCTTTTCCATACCGGTCAGTGAGCCTATCCGACAGATCTTCGATCAGCCGCGTCCCATATTCAGCGCGCTTCTCGCCCTGTTGTTCCTCTTCCACAATCTCCCGCCCCACAAGCCAGTATGCGATCACCATTTCGCTGTTGACGCTGCGAACCACATTGGCACGAGCCTGTTCAAGGATCGTTACCACCCGGTCAAAGAGTGGAGCGTCTGGTTTTGCCGGCTGCTGGTTATTATTCGACATCTTGAACCTCCTCGATATCAGGTGCTTCTTCGGTATCTCGTGACTCGGCAAATTTTTTCGGTGCCTCGTCGGCATGTGCTGCTGCAACCAAGTCTCGGCTTGGGCATGCCGTCAGGTAGCTCGGAATTGTGAATTCCAGGTACAATGTCGGGTTTTTGGGCATGAATGTCCTCTTGTGAGTGGTTGGTGGTTTTTATATTGAAAGGTGGGTGGATGCCGGAGCGTGGCGTTTCCAGGCTTTGCGAAGTGCGAAGCATTTTGGCGAATGGAGTGAGCCGCAAAGCCTGGGGTATCTGTCGGCCACTACGCCGTTTTCAAGAACACCATATCCTCAGGCTCTAAACCCTCCGAACGCAGAAGCCTGATAAATCCCTCAATATTTGGTTTCTTTGATGAATATGGGTTGTATAGTTCGAGGATCTCTTGATTTGTGAATCGGTGTACCTCAAAACCGCATCTCCTAAGCCACCGCGAGTCTGAGAGAGTCTGGCGGTATTGAACCTCTGATGCAACCCAAGTACCAGCAGATTGCTTCCCATAGTGACCGATATCATCCAACTCGATTATGTGGCGTGTTTTTCTGTAGGTGAAAAGAAAATCCACCCTCTGAGGGAGCTTTTTTGCTTCTTGTTGTTGATCCCACTTATGCCAACCGACGTTTGGAGGTGGTTTTGAAATCACATATACCCAAACCTGTGGCACGGGGAATACGAAACTGAATATCTTGCTCTGAAACTGATTGAAATCCAGATCCTCTAAGTAGGTTTTTTGTCCAGACTGGCGGACTATTTCCATATACTGAAACATTGATAGAACCCACATTGTCAGGAAACTGCGTTCCGCTGGTGTGGAGGCAAACTGAGAAGAGATCGTCTCTCTGCAGATAGGACATATTTTCATTCGCTGAGGTACTCCTATCTTGTGAAACTCAAATAAATAGTTATCATTCCAATTACCAGCCAGAATCGCCTGGAATGGTTCTGCAGGCAAATCTTGAGAGGAGTCGTATACGGTTTCAGTGTGCAGTTCCGAAGTCAATAATACTTCGTGAATCAACGGGCAGTAGTGATAAAAAGACTCGTCAAGATTTTCATCCTGCGAAAATTTCTTTTCGACAGCAGACCTATCCACCTCTACATGATCCGCCTGGAAAGTGAGCATCTTGTGCTCTGAAATACAGGAGTCACAGGTTCCAGAGTATCCGGTATAGTTGTTATACTGCTTTATGAAATCGCTGAATAGATATGGAAGATAACGCCCACTTTCGTCTCGTTTAAGAAATATTGAGAAACAATTATAGTGTGTGTGACCTAAGTGGTCTCGACCTATGCCCGGTCGTGTTGAATGGTTATAAACGGGATATTCATCTGGACCGACCATCTTCGCCTCCAGAACGCAGCTTGACTCTACAGACAATTAAGCAGCTTGACATAACAGATACTATTTTCAAGCTATACGAAGTTTCTGCGTAGCCAAAATTTGAGCGAATGGAGTGAGCTGTATAGCCGGTGGTATCTAATGTGGCGTTCATTATCTACAGTTCTCCTCGACAAATTGGCGGGTCTTTCGCGTTGCCTCAACAAGTCCAAAGTTAAATGGTGCAGTACCCAATAATTTATGGACTCTAACGATACCATAATCTTCAAGGTATGATGCAGCCCGATTGATCCGCACTGGTTGGAGGTTACAAAGGCACTGTCTGGAAATCCAGTGATTTCCGTAATGGTCAGTTGGCGGTACAACAACGCAAAAGACGCGAAGATTGAGATTGGCAACACTCTTCGCGTCTCTGCGCCCTTGCGTTAAATTGGAAAAGAACAACGCAATGGCGCAATGGCGCAAAGAACAAAAATCTCCTGGTGTATTTCACTGGAATTTTTGATTGTGCCCTAAAAATAAGCTGAATGAAATCCATAGTCGACTTCTTGTTTTTCAAGTCTTTCACCTATAACTCCTGACTTTCGGTGAATTGAAATGTAATGCCTTTTCATCGTCACAGAAAACATGTAGTAGTACCAATGATAACAACGCGATTGAAGAATGGACGTTTG
>JAYEFS010000278.1:0-2631 GCA_034658695.1 Methanobacteriota archaeon
CACGGTACAAGAAAAACCAGTAGCAATCGGTTCAATCCAATTGGAAAGATGCTTTCGCTCCAGTACTAAAATGAAACAAAAATGGGACCAATTCAGTACGGGGTATACACATCCTTTCAGCACCCTAGCTATTGGCTATCGGCTATTGGCTATTAGCTATTGGCTATTGGCTATTAGGTATTAGCTATTGGTAACCGTTGCTCGATTAATCTCGCCCGGGTGGTCGATAGTTATTTAAAGCAAGCCATCGATTATGGCAGATAGCAACACTCAGAAGAACTGCTGCGTGAGCGTGATTCATGATGAAACTGGCACCAACGATACTGATACGCGAAGACAATTTCCACAACGCGTGGGCACGAGCGGTGCAGCACGTGCTGCGCGATGGGCTGAAGATAACGATTGGTGACCCGTCCGAGCCAAAACCGATCAGGGACGCGTGCGCTCTCTTCGAACTCACTGGTGACGCCATCGGACAGATCGAGAACCGTGAACTGCACCCACAATTTCCATTCCAGCACATCGATCATTACTGCGAGGAGTTTACACGGGAATATCTATCGCGGTACGTGGAGAAGCCGGAGCCGGAGCGATTTTCGTACCTCTATTTCGAGCGGCTCGCAATCTATGATGGACTCGACCAGATCAAACTCTTGTGCAACTCCCTTGCCGACCAGAAGAGAGCGGGAATCGCATCGAACCGGGATCAGGCGATCACATGGCATCCAAAAACAGATCTCGGGAGCAATTCACCGCCGTGTCTGCAGCGCATCAGGGTGCGGTATTCCGGAAACGATTGCGTGGACGTGCACATCACATGGCGCAGCCGCGATCTGTACACCGCGTGGCAGGCGAATGTCGTCGCAATCATCGATATGCTGAACCGCGAAGTGATCCGTCCGAACCAGTGCAAAATCGTCAAACTGGTGGATTACGCGGACTCGCTGCACATCTACGAGAGCGATACAACAGAGGCACAACGAGTAAAACTCCTGCCGGAGAGCCCGCAGAAGCAGATGCGATTGGGGGTGTATTGAATTTGGATGCCCGGAGCCTGCGCATGACCATAACACTTAAGTATTTGGGACTATACAAAACCATCGTCAAATAATTTCAATTATTAGAATCGTAAAGGATTGTTTGTATCATGGCATGGCAGTTAAGCGTTATTATCTCTCTTCTCATCCTGGTTATGCTCGCATCATGCTTTTTTGTCTTTGTCCCTCTGAAATGTCGCAAAAAAAAGCGCGGATACACCATGAGGCAGTTGATCAATGGATACTGGCCCTACATACTCATGGCTGCAATCGTTTACGGGCTCATGCAGGCGCAGTTTCCGATACAGCGGGAGCTGAATCTCTTTGTTACTTATGACTGCACCCATTACATTGAATCTATCGAAGGGGGGCTCGTTTCCGGTATTCAACAATATGCCAACCCCACGCTCACCTATCTGATGACATTCGTATACCTGGTGCTCTTCTCATCAGTCATGATCTTCACATTCCTGCTATTTGCATACACCGAACAGATGACCGCACTCAAGCAGTTTTCTTTCGTTTTTATCGCCAATTATTTGATCGCATTCCCATTTTACCTCCTTTTTCCGGTACATGTCACGGGCTACGCGCTTTCCAATGTCCAGCCGCTCATGTACGAACTGCATCCGCTGATATATGAAGGCATCACCACAGTGGACCCTCTTGACAACTGTTTCCCGAGTCTGCATGCCACGCTCGTCTTCAGTGCGCTCCTGGTCGTCCGCACAACCAACCTTGACCGGTACAGGAGATTTCTAACGATCGCATTCCCAACGATCGTCTTTGCCACGCTCTATCTGGGCGTGCACTGGATAACTGATATCGTGGCTGGCGTGATGCTATCGCTCTTCACATTCCAGATCACAAGGTATCATGGTGACTGGATCATGGATTATGCGAACGGTGCAGTGGTTACGATCGAGAAGCTGATCGGCGTCAAGGAAACGATCGTCTGCACCGCGTGCGCGTGCGAAATTGCGATCGTGCCACATCTCAGGTCAGTGAACTGCCCAAACTGCGGAGAGGTGATTGAGCACGAGGTGCTGTGAGGAGTCTGTTCAGTGCCGTATAGTGGGGACCGCAGGATCACACAAATTTGCACAAGATTTCTGTGTTGATCTTGTGCAATCTCGTGGTTTTATATGTGGATGTCCACACAATATTGAGTGAGTGCGATGTGAGTGGCGTTCTGGCGTTTTCCAGTAATAGGGTAGTGTAGATTTATGCCATTCGCTCACACATACGGATTTGTGATCAACGTTCTTCAGTAAAGTCTTTAAAACATCTGGCATTGTTCGAAAATCCGGTGATAGCCAAACATCGTGCCTCAGTCTCACATCATTTTCACCACTCCGGCGGGCGGATTGAACTTCGTCTTAACCATCCGATAAATCTGTCTCCACGCTTCTTCGCGGTCTATCAGGCGCTCAAAACCACTTCGAACACTTCAGCGTCAGTACACGTCTGGGGTGATGAAAACTCTCCATATTCGGGTGAGTTCCACATCCCAAAACCTTGCCATTTTTGTTCCTTTTTGTCACCCCGTCCTCAATGGACAATAGATAAGTGGCGCGCTGAATACGGCGCGTTT
>JAYEFS010000279.1:0-2615 GCA_034658695.1 Methanobacteriota archaeon
AAACCCAATCGAAGTTCGGATTGAGGGCTGCAACTCGCCCTCATGAAGCTGGAATCCGTAGTAATCGCGCTTCAACACAGCGCGGTGAATACGTCCCTGCTCCTTGCACACACCGCCCGTCAAACCACCTGAGTGAGGTTTGGGTAAGGGTTTTCCTTATGGAAAATTCGAATCTGGGCTTCGCAAGGGGGGTTAAGTCGTAACAAGGTAGCCGTAGGGGAATCTGCGGCTGGATCACCTCCTAATAATTGTGCACAAAATTGTGCACCGCAAGCTCACTGCCGATCGGAGACCAAAGGATATCAGGATTGATTAATTCGTACATGGTGGCTAGTTGTGGCTTCCATGTGCAACTGTTATATGGACGTAGTATTATCTGAAAATTCAGCGATTTACGTCAGCCATCATGTTTTAAGTGAGTTCGCATGAATAATTCTATGGCGTCATTCCGAGGTTGGATTTCAGAAGTTTGAATCAGTGACTACGAATGATTATATCGCAGAATGACCATTTCCTAACCCGTATGGATTCTACTTTATCAGTTGTAATGTAGTGACACGTGCCACTACTATTTAATGTAGTTGATCGTGACTATTCAGAGCTTTAGATGACCTACTAACGGGAATGACTTGAAAAATCCCCTTTTAATCATGCCCAAGGTCATACTCTATATTAACGCTATGAATAATTAAATACTGTGGTCGTGTAGGCTACTGGGAATCACCCCATCTCTGCAACCATCCGCACGATATCGCTTGCGCTCAAAATCCCAATCGGTCGCTGCGCAGAGCCCGCACGCTTTTCCGACAACACCAGCAGCCTGTGGACGTGCTTCGCTTCCATGATCTTCGCTGCCCGTCCAATGGTTGCATCCGGCGCAATCGAGACCAGACGCGAGGACATAACGTCCTCTGCGATGATATGTTCGAGATCCGGTTTAGCCAGTGCCTTAAGAATGTCTGTCTCCGATATGAAACCAAGTACATCTCCGTCTGCACTAGTTATCGCTATACCTGACACCTGCTGACTGGCAAGCATCTTTGTAACCTCGATTAATGATGTGCCGGCACACGCAGTTACTACCCCTCGCGTCATCACGTCACGGATCATTTTTTCAGATATTCTTTTCATGAGCCTTTTCACACATCCTCAGTTATTGATGCTTATAGATTATACTGGATCGGAATGTTCATAAATCTGTTCATGAACTCACAACGAACAAACGACCCGGATGTTGCCATCAAACAATTCTACTTCAAATCGAGCGTTTGTGAATTGCTCACTCACCCAGATATTTGTTTTTGTGTGCGAAGACAACTCTCTTGTAGTATATGATCCGGATTTTGCCATAGCCATGTATGGGATCAGTTGATCTGCCAGATAATGATCCACTGATACACAACAGTCCAGTTCCGCGATGATCTGGTCTGCTGCATCACCTCCGACCACCTCCGCCCTTTTCCCCCTCTCTCCGAGTGCAGACCCCCCGATGTTGCCATACCAGAGTGCAATCCCGCTACCAGTCGATGAAACGCGTCGGTGCGCAATCTCGGTTGTGATGTTAGACTCGTACCCGTGATCGCGCAGTCTGGCAGAAGCCGCCTCGCACTGTCTCAGAGCGACATGCTCCGGAAGTCCTGATGCATGCGAGCATCCTGTGATCGCGCCCACACCCGCGCACGCTCTGCATCTATCAAAATCAACCCCTGAAATCGTGGATGGTTCGATAACAGCGCGGACGCGCCCGCCTCCACGCGGGTAATAGCCCCGCCTTAAAACCGCAATCTCCACGTTGCACCCCATTAGAGCGAGTGCGGGCAGCGTGACATGCCGCAGATAGTCGATCGGCGGGCTCCATTTCACATCGGTTCCGCCCGTGATATCGAGGACGACCGTCTCCGGTGCATGTAGCGCAATAGGGATTAAACACTGGAGAAGAAGTGAGATGCTCCCGGCTGTGCCTATATCCAGGCAGTATCGTCCGCCTTTAATCTCTCTTGGGGTGAACACTACTTCAGTTGCGCGCAGCGCGCTTCCGGTAACCTCGGCACCCGTAAGCGTTGCCGCCGCCTCAATTGCGGTGAGATGCTGAGCCGAAAGCCCGGGTTTCGGGCGATTGCTGCGGATATTAATGATGTGTACCGGCGTTCCCGTGATCGCAGCCATGGCAACAGCGGTGCGCAGGATCTGCCCGCCGCCCTCTCCGAATGATCCGTCGATTGTTAGCATGGGCGTAATTTGGCAGGGCATTGATATATTCGTACGTGTTTAGCTAACCATAAGATCACACGGATTTTCCTGGTTCCGACGTTTTCTGTGGTCGATAACAGTAGCTCGCCATCACGTTGTAGCAATCGCGGGCGCCACTCCTTCGTCTTTGCGACTTTGCGTTAAATCAGGGGAACGCAAAGACGCAAAGACGCAAAGACGCGAGGGCGCAAAGGTTGGAAACCACAGAATTCATCAGAATCAGGGATTTTCACAAGATTTGTCAAGTAGGGCCCATAGCGCACCTCTTGTTTGGGGTAATGGCCCCGAGGTTACTATGAGCCCCCTCACAGAACCGGACTTGAAGATTTCCCTCATCCGGCTCTTCAGGAGCACATCCTCTACAG
>JAYEFS010000280.1:0-2612 GCA_034658695.1 Methanobacteriota archaeon
TCGGGATGGACTATGGTGTTTTAGTCACCTCTGGTCTGGTGCCTGATGCGCTGCCGACGCGGGAGGTCTGGGAATCGATGACCACGACCACCCGTCGCATCACAGCATCCATACCGTCCCCGATCTCTGCCGAGAGGTACTCCCACTCGCCATGGAAATCGGCGAGATCGCACTTGTTCGCAGCAACGATGAACTGAATTGTGAGCGTCTTCTCGATCTCGTGCAACGTATTGGTCTGGGTGGTGAGCGGATACCCGCAGTGCTCGGACGGGTCGATCAGAAGCAACACCACATCGCCGACATGGTTTAGCGCAGTTATCGCCTGCAATTCGATCCCGTTTCGGTCACTTAGCGGGCGTATCCGCGAACTGATACCGCAGTCCGCCCTGCGTGAAATGCCCAATGTATGTTACTTTCGAGTATGTGGCGATCTCGAGTTTCGTATCGGTCACACACCTTACAAAAGTATCCACTTCAACAAGTGTATGGTAAAACCCAATCTTCAGTCTTTCTAAAAGATATGCATAAAAACCTCAATCTGTGTTCATCAGTGTTAATCTGTGGCTAAAAGCTTTTGTCAGCCACAGATTAACACGAATTACACTGATTTAAGGTAACATCTGCGTAAATTTATGAAATCTGGATCTACGATAATTATCATAAACCACCGATTTTTTGGATAGTGCATCGGTTACCACTTAATTTGAAGCGGATACGAAATATCCATATACTATAAATATTGTGTGAATTTCAATCCGTCGAGTTTCACTGTGATGTAATGAATCCCTGCGGAATTTATCGATGTCACTGCCTGCAGGGCAGGGCATTATCGGGCAGAGACTTGAAATTGTATTTCAGTTCCTGCAATCCCTTTTCCACCAGATCTCTGCTTGTATACACCTTTATCATCTCAGCAGGCGTCATATTGCGGTGCGTGAATAACGCGAAGAAACCAAACTTCTCGCGCCTGCTGTTCGGATCCTCTTTGCCCACAACTGGTTCAATCACCCCACATACCCCATTTCAACGCGGCATGTAGCATCATCAGCACCGGACGCCATGCACGCAATCCATCCTGGGCGTGGCACGGCTGGAACTCAAGAGATAATAGAGATGACATGAAAATATCGATAGTAGATGACAGGGGCTGCAACAAATTCACCAAATTCTTCGGCATTGTCCGATCCATCAGGTATGTGGGTTTTTAATTTCTTCTGGGTGGATGGGTTATGGCAAAGAAGATTAACCACAGAGGACGCGGAGGGCACAGAGAGTTGCTGTGCTCTCTGTGGCGGTTTTCCGAACCCATTCCGGAAGATAATAACAAGTCTCTCACGTATCCCGGCAAACGCTGCTGATACTGCAGTCAATGACCCAATCGAGATTACTGAACCGGAGTCGGGCTGCGATTGCCCGCAATCAGCGTTTGGGGCGGCAGTATGACTATATACGAACTCGGCGAAACCACAATCGTTTCGCAGATCATCCGCCGCCTGAACATCGAATTTGAGGACTGCGCCGTACTCAACCTCACGGATTCCGAATATCTGGTCGCAACAACGGACATGTTCCACCAGACCACCGACTTCCCGGAGGGGATCACCCCCTGGCAGATCGGGTGGATGTGCGCCGCAGGCACGCTCAGCGACATCGCGGCGATGGGCGCGCATCCGTGCGGTCTGCTCGTAGCAATGGGCATGCCTGACATCGAACCGGAATTTCTGGATTCAATGATCGACGGAATTTCCGCATGCGCACGCAGAAGCAAAACAACGATAATCGGCGGGGACACTGATTCACATCAGGAATTAACGATCACCGGAACAGCGATCGGACGCGTGCCAAAGGACCTGATCCTCTTGAGAAAGGGCGCAAGCGTCGGCGATCTCGTCTGCACTACCGGGTGCCCAGGAACTGCGGGCGCTGGCATGGCTGAACTGAGATTACAGCGGGGCGCCGGGGATTCGTTTGCGATCAAGAAGTTTCTTGAGCCGATCCCGCTCATACGAGAGGGGATATCGCTTGCAGAGTCAAAATCGGTAACCTCGATGATGGACAATAGCGATGGGCTCGCATTGTCGCTCTATCAACTGGCAGAGATCAATGGATGCGGATTTGGGATACGAGCTGACTCGCTTCCTGTGCCTGCCATATCCGATCCGGACATGGATCCGGGGTTTGCGCGAGATCTGGCGATGTATGCCGGCGGGGACTTTGAGTTGCTCTTTACAGTTGCGCCGGAGCGGCTCCCGGATGCGGAGGATGCGTGTGAACTGACCGTAATCGGAACGGTGACAGCGGAAGGGACCGGGGTGTTTCTTGAGGGTGATACGACAACAGAGATCGAACGAAGGGGTTACCGGTCCCTACGTTGTTGAGATGGTGCTTCAGCAGATTTGCGGCATCGTGGCAGTGTGGCATCAGTTCAAGAAAGGGGGATCCACAATTCCTGAGCTAAAAAGTGGGTGGCAGACATGATTCATGAAAAATATGAGAAAGTCCACGGGGCGGACACTGTCGATTGCTCCGAAAATAGACGTGCAAATAGGGTGACCATGGGGGCCCGTGCGTGATTACTGCGAAAGTAGGTTTGAGATGTTCCTGGTTCTGCT
>JAYEFS010000281.1:0-2604 GCA_034658695.1 Methanobacteriota archaeon
CGATTATGTCCGTAACATCAGGTTCCCCTCTGGTGAGTGTTCCGGTTTTGTCAAAGACGATCGTTGTCAGTTTCTCGGATATCTCAAGGGCAACGCCGTTCTTGATTAAGATGCCGAGTTCTGCCCCGCGACCGATGCCAACCGTGACCGCGGTGGGTGTTGCAAGCCCGAGAGCGCAGGGACATGCAACGACGAGTATCGTGATCAGTGTGGTCAGCGCAAAGAGCATCGTCTCGCCTGAAATTGCATACCAGAAAGCAAAGGAAAGAATTGCGATCGCAAGCACCGTCGGGATGAAATAACTGACTGCCCTGTCAGCAATCCTCTGTACGGGCGGTTTTGACCCCTGGGCTTCTTCCACGAGCCGTATGATCTGGGAGAGCACCGTGTCTCGCCCTATTTTCGTGGCTCTGAATCTGATCATGCTGTTTTTGTTGAGCGTTCCACCGACGACATTATCGCCGTTCTTCTTGAGAACCGGGATTGGCTCTCCTGTGATCATCGACTCATCCACATAGCTTGCCCCATCAACTACAGAGCCATCCACCGGTATCTTCTCTCCGGGTTTGACGACTACGATGTCATCTATCTCCAGGTCCTCTATCGGTATCGTAATCTCGCTCTCAGCACGGATGACGAGAGCGGTCTTTGGCTGCAAGCCCATCAGTTTCTTTATCGCTTCCGATGTTTTCCCTTTTGCTTTTGTCTCCAGATACCTGCCAAGTGTTAGAAATGTGGCAAGAAGAATCGCGGTCTCATAAAACAAGAATTCACTCGAGAGTATGATCTTGAAAGTGCCCAGAATGCTTGATACGAATGCAACACCGATTCCCATCGAGTACATCACGTCCATGTTGAGGTTCCGGTTCTTAAGGGCGCGATATGCAGCGAGAAATATCGGATAACTCAGATAGACAAAGACCGGAACTGAGATTACCATCATCAGATAGGCTGGAGGGATGCCGGTCGGAACGCGCCCGATAATCATCAGAAGGGCGCCTGTGATAGACCCAATGATGATCCTGTTCCGTTTTCCTTTCAGTTCCTTCTCTCTCGCAATTTGTTCCAGGTCATCTTCTTCCCCCTCGATTCCGAGGTACTGGTATCCAGCATCCGAAATGGCTTTTTTCATCCCGGATACCGTCGTCATATCCGAATTGTAGGTTACGTATGCCTTTTCAGAACTTAGATTGACATTGGCACCTGTGATCCCGTCCAATCTCTTGAGTGCGTCCTCAATCGTCTCGACACACATCGCACAGGTCATCCCGCCGACTTTGATAGTGACTCGCTCATGCGCCACCTCGTAACCCACATCGGTTACTGCCTTTTCAAGATCGGCAAGTTTCAACCGTTCTGGGTCGTACTCCACCCGGACGGTCTCGTTTCCAAGATTTACCTCTGCAACTGTTGTGCCATCGAGATCCTTAATGGAGTGTTCGATTGTTTTGGCACACATCGCACAGGTCATCCCTGCGACCTTGAGTTCAATCGTTCTGGTATCTTCTGCCATGCCCGAACCTCTCACGCCTCCTTGGGGCTATTATAGCATAACCGGGCTATATACTAGTATGGGCGCCCAGAGATTGTCAAGTTGACGCTGGTGTCGTTAGATGAACGCTTTTTAATACTATATGAACCTTTCAAACCTCCCCTTCTTCGCCTTGCATATCGGACAGACTCCGGGAGGGGAGTCCCGTGCACATAGGTATCCGCAGACGCGGCATCTCCACACAGGAAGCGGGAGGGACGATATCGTGGCGGGCATCTGCTCTCTCATCTTCCTTTCTTCAGGTGGTTTCCGCCTTTCGGGTATGGGCGCCACACTTTTTTCGCCTTCGATGACACTTTCCGATACATAAAGTCCACAATAGCAGGCGCCGTACTCCTCTACATCCTGGTCTCTATAATCGCATGGACAGACGATATCAAGGTCTTCCGCTTCATCACCAGTTGCTAATCTGCACGGGCATGCCCGGTATCCATATCTCTTCTCGTTCACAAGCAGTCCCCTGACCAGATCCTTGGCGTGATTGGCATCAGGATTTAAGTGGTATCCTGACTCCTCAGCCTCTTTATTCAGACGAGCATGAAGTTCCTCTGTGCCAGTCCCTATCATCTCCTTCATTTCCCAAGACCCTCCCTGATCATCCCTTCATTATAGCCTACAATGCACGTTTTACCGTCGATCACCAGTGTGGGAAATGAGCATACTGGGTTATGGTGCTTCATCTCGTCCAGAACTTTTTCTATCTCACCTTCTTCCAGTAAATCGACATATACGTAGTGGAAATCCACGCCCAACTCTGTTAGCAGCTTCTTTGTCTTCTTGCACCACACGCATGTGCTCAAAGCATAGAGTACAATTTTTCCTTTATCATCACCTTCGATGTGCATCATCGTCACAGAATAGCACCACCTGGCATTTCTGATCTATGCGGTGTCGCTCGGGTAGATAAAGTTTATCATGGCAGCATCATAGGGTGATGAAAGGATGTGTATACCCCGTACTGAATTGGTCCCATTTTTGTTTCATTTTAGTACTGGAGCGAAAGCATCTTTCCAATTGGATTGAACCGATTGCTACTGGTTTTTCTTGCACCG
>JAYEFS010000282.1:0-2598 GCA_034658695.1 Methanobacteriota archaeon
CACCAACGCCAGCCGCCGCAGCAAGTTCGTCAATAGTTTCAGCGTCGATCAGCGTACTGTCCATATCAAAAACGATCATCTTCATCGAATGATTATGATATTGGGTGTACTGATACTTAAATGGTGATGTCTCTCTGCATACGACAAATTTATGGGATGTGGGATGCGTTAAGCAAGTGTGGATTTGATATTCACATAAGGAGGACTAAATATGAACAAACGACTGATTGTGCTGATTGCACTTGTGGCTTGCATGTTTGCAATGCCTGCGAGCGCTGAGATGATTGAGGTGCGCGGCAATGTGGCAGACGCCGCTTGCGCAGCTGCTGGGATCACATGGGATGCTCACAACTTCGGTGCATTCTGGTACGATCTTGACGACGATCTGTTAACAGAGTGTCTTGTACTTGAGGCTGGTACGGTAAGTGATTGGGATAGAACCATCGATGAGGGGTGTCTGAGTTATACGACTTGTCCTCTCTATCAGGAGTATGAGCTCTATGCATGTGAGGGATTGACCGTTAATGGATCCGAAGGATACTATCTCGAGGGATGGATGGGATTACCATACGTTGCGATCGGCGGAAGAGCCGACAAACTCTGTGAACTGCTGGTCGAGTTTACGGCTGATGACAAGAAGATACTGGCGACTGGCGAGGCTTGGGACATTGGTGGTGGATTTGCGCTTACTGCTGAAAATCTCTCTTTCCCATACGAAACCCCTGCGCTTTGTGATAGTTGTACACTATCACTCAGCAAGAATGGCGTGAAACTTGATGAACAGATCATCTATGTCAACACCAGCGATGGACAGGATCTAGTATACACTTATGCCCCTGACATAGGTGGCGAAGAACACGTTCCGGTCTTCTCATGCTGTGTGGATGCTGTGTTCAATGGCACTGGGAGTGACGTCGTGCAACTGAAATACGTCTTCCTGATCGACAATGAGGTTCTGGAGATCAATACCAGCGAGACATATGGCGCCATGGAAGTGGTGGTGGCAAGTTCTTCGCGCATCGTCCTTGGAAACGACTGCTGCATCGATCTGAGTATGGACTCCACCGAGCACATCATGGGCAACATGTACTTCAAGACTGCGTATGATGATCGACTCAGGTTTTATCCGTTCGTTGAGTACACCGAGCCCGGGACTTATAAGGTTCGCGGCAATGTGGCAGACGCCGCTTGCGCAGCTGCCGGTATCGCATGGGATGCCCGTAATTTCGCTGCATTCTGGTATGATCTGGACGATGATCTGTCAACAGAGTGTCTTGTGCTTGCGGCTGGTGCAATAAGCGATAGTGACCGAACCATCAATGAAGGCGACCTGACCTACACCACAATGCCAGTGTATCAGCACTACGAGCTTTGGAGTCGGGAAGGCTTGGTCGTGGACGGTGACACCTACAATTTAGAGCGAGGATACTATATCGAAGGCTGGCTGGGAGAGACGTACATAGCAGTTAACGGCAACGCCGATAAGCTCGTGAAACTCCTTGTCGAGTTCGAGGACGATGACAAGAAGACTCTGTCAACTGGTGAGGCATGGGATATTGGAAACGGATTTGCACTCACTGCTAAACAGATCGATCTTGAAGGGGATAAGGTCTGGCTAATCCTGGAGAAGGATGGCAAGGAATTGGATAGCGAAGTTATCACAACCGGTGGACCCGATATGAACGACTCAGTGTACACCTACACCGAGTACCTTGCCAATGAGGACGACGTTCCGGTCTTTTCCGGCCTTGTCGATGTGATCGATCGCGACACCAACACTATAGAGATCATGTACGTATTCCTGATCGACAATGATGTGCTGGAGATCGATACCAGCGATACATACGGTGCCATGGAAGTGGTGGCTGCAAGTTCCTCGCAGGTCATTCTCAGAAATGAATACACCATCCATCTCGATCCAGATACTACCGAGCACATCATGGGCAATATGTACTTCGAGACCGCGGATGATGATATACTCAGGTTCTACCCATTCATCGGCGGCGAAGAAACCGAAGAGGAAGAGGACACAATCCCTGCCATCGACACTGATAACGACGGCGTGCCAGATGCGTGGGATGCAGACAACAGCACCCCCGCCGACTACTGGACCGATTCAGACGGACGGGGACGAATGTGGGGCGACATGAACCGAGACGGTAAACTCACCTCGGCAGACGCTCTCATGCTCCTGCAGGCTGTGGTTGGGAAGATCGATTTGTGACCTGAATTGCGATTTCGGCGGTGCCAAACGCACCGTCAATTTTCTTTTGTTGATTCGAGTCTCGTGCCGATGCTCTCAACACATCCCGGAGGTTATGCGCACATCAGCACCCGAATTCCTATCATGAACAACCACGCATCTGCCGCGGATTCAAACCATTATACGCTGAGAACGTGGCCACAGAGGAACTTGGATGAGCGGGGTTGTATCCAATGCGGGTCCGCTGACCTGCGCTTGGTAAACTTATTTCATACGTCATCGGTTAAGCCCACCATTCGCTCCTGAAACGGCGTCGGTTGGCATGGGGATCGAGTGCATGACTCGAATAAACATCAATAAAAGTTTCGAGCGATGTTTCGATTCCACAGTAGCGC
>JAYEFS010000283.1:0-2590 GCA_034658695.1 Methanobacteriota archaeon
CACTCATCTATGTATAGCTATAAAATATTTAAGGTCATCGGGATGTGCCGGCAGATCGAAAAAAAGATTTTTGCTCTATTCTCGTTGTTATTCACATTGAAATTCGTATCATTCATCTATTCATGAATTTCGTGATTTAATTTGATTTTCTCGGAATCTGCACCACAAAAACAGATTTAAAATACGCTCACACCCTTCACACCATCGCATTTCAGCAGTTTTCCAACCAGATCGTCGGGTATCTGCCGATCGCACACAATCGTCAGCGTCTGATGCTCGCTCAGGATCGGGTCATCAGCGATCGCCTGCATGATGCTTATGCCATGTTCTGCCACGCATGCGGCAACCGATGCAAGAATGCCGGGGCGAGCGGCGTCAACCGGCGTTATCACGATCACGCCGAGATTTAGATCGGGTGCAACCTCGCAGAGCGACGAGATCGGGCGGATATTCCTGAAGATGATTCTCAGCAAGTCGTCCTGCGCAATCATCGATGCCGCACCATCGACCACCCTGCGATCGACGCCGATCTCCTTTGCTATCTGAGTGTGTGCGAGTTTTATGCCGCCGGAAACCACTTTTCCGTCTTCGGTTACCTGAAAACCGCGTTTCAGGAGCAGACGCACGACCTTTTCCTGCGCCGGATACTTGTCGAATTTGTTCAGTATGACGTCCCACATGATTATTCTATTATACCATCGCTCGATTATTCAATTATCCGATTATGTGGGGCTGGCAATTCATCCATTGCTTTACACGATCAGATACTTGAGACTCCCCTTCCACGCCGAGATCAGCGAGCCGAGGCGCACCGCGCTCTCCTGATCGGTCGGCATGAAGACTACCCTCGGGCGGTTCCGCTCGATTGCTCCGAGAAAAGCATGGAAATGAGACATCAGGAACTTGAAATCACTGATCAAAACGATCGGATCGTCGCAGTTGATCTTCAGGTGCGAGAGAACCGAACTCACATCGGTTCCGCCGCACGCGGTCGCATGCCGCAGCGCAGCGATCTCGAGCTGATATGCGCCCGCATCGAATGCGATCAGCTTTGTCTTCGATTTAAAATATCTGTGGATGGTGTTTGCCAGAACCTTTGCTGATGTGATCGAGTTGGTCATGCTCGATGAGGTGTCAACCAGCACCCAAACCTGTTTTTTCTTATCCAGTTCCCTCTCAAGCCACATATTGCTCGAATCAAAGAGGATGAGCCGTTTTTTGTCGGTCAATGACATGCTGGTTCCCCGGTATCGTGTTATGAGTCTGGGTCTCTCAATTCCAAGCCCACGCTCGAGAAGCGATGGTAGCCTTATGTCCTGCGCCAGCCGGACGCATTCAGCTTCCTCGAACGAAAATCCGTCCTTGCCACCGCCTATGCTTTTACCCTCGATCTTCTGGGCGAGGGTCTCGGGCGCAAACTCGCAGAACTTCTCCTGCTTGATGTACTGCGGCGTGCGCTCGTGGAGCACATCGGCATTCTTCTTCATCATCCGCCACGGCGTGTTATCAGATCGCCAGACGGTGTGCAGTTCGCCAGCAAGCGCGGAAGCCGCCTCAACAAAGTCCTTGAACCGTCTCTCTGTGAGATGACGTGCGCCGCCGGAAACGAGACTGGTAAGGCGTCCGAACCGGGCGGATCCGGCGAGTTTGCAGATCTCGCTTATGACCTCGTCGTTCTCGTTGTCTCTGTTATCCCCGCCGCCTCCGTCGTCCTCATCGTCTCCAGCACCTCTACCGCAATGGGACTCGATTGATTCAGGGAAAGTGTGTGGATGCCGCGACAGGAGAATTAACATCGCAACGGTGTACGCATCATCGCTCTTCGATTCTGCGAGCGATTTGAGGAGCGATGCGTCCATGGGTTCATAAGCATCCGTGTCCAGCCCAGAGTCGCAGTTGATTGCGTAATCAGAGATGACGTTCGTTGCGAAATGGACGATATCAGCGTCCAGATACGCTCCGCTGAAGAGATCGGCATCGCTCAGCTTCTCTACCTCGGTGATCTCCCGGTATCCAGCGATCAGATCATTGATGTGCGACAGATGTGCGATTTCGTGCCCAACCAGCAGTCGGGCAAGGTCTTTCTGATCGCCGCGGGTCTTGATGTACAGATCCGCACGTCTGGACGCTGTAAAGACATAGATGTAAGAGGAGGGGTCCGTGGTATCGGTTTCGACGTATTTCAGCTTGATGTCGTAGTTTGCGACCAGTTGGTCGATCAGTTCGCTGAGCATTACGAGCATGTTCTTATTCCTTTTCGGTTTCTTCTGTTTTTTAGAACATATATGACCTTCGCACCCGGTTCCTCGCCGGACAGGAATCTCGCGACCATGCGGTCATTTGAAGTGTTGTTGGTGTTCCGAATCCAGATCGATATTGAGCAGTTCAGGAACCTTGCGGGACTTCTAATCCGGATCTGGTGCTATATTGGTAAGTCTGCCACGCAGTTAAACGCACGCGATTTATTTATTTAACTGATGATTAGTTCTACTGTAACTACTCACGTTTAGGAAGCGGTAGCTAGCGACTACAAAATTTAATTTTTGATATTATATTTCTTTAATGACATAATAAAAAACCAGCAGCATAA
>JAYEFS010000284.1:0-2584 GCA_034658695.1 Methanobacteriota archaeon
TCTCCTTTTTCCTGGTTCTGCCGTTTTCTGTGGTCGCTATCGGCAGCCTTCGCGTGTGTGGAGTCGCGGGCACCTCTCTGTGTCTCTGTGTCTCTGCGCCTTTGCGTTAAATCAGAGAAACGCCAAGGCGCCAAGGCGCGAAGGCGCAAAGGATGAATAAGTTTCTTCCGACATCTTTTGAAAACCACAGAATCCATCAGAATCAGCCTTTTTCTTTTATGTATTGAAATTCCGCTTGATAGGTTACGGACATGATACCCACTACATCATCGATCGTTGTGGTATTAAAGTTTTGAAGCACCTATAAGCAAAAACATTAGTAGTCATCGGATCATTTCATACATGCAATCGGCATTCACAGTTGCAGGAGGCGACCCAAATGAACATCACAACCATAAATCTGCTCGGCATATCAGGAAGCCCGCGACTCGCATCCACCGATCAGGTGGTCAAGGATGCGCTCGACTATGCCAGCCAGAAACACACAGCACAAACCGAGTACCTAACACTTCACAAGAGAACGATCGGCTTCTGCAAGCACTGCGACTTCTGCGTCAAGAAGCGAGAGGGGTGTGTCCAGAAGGACGGGATGGAGGAGATCTACGAGAAACTCCTCTGGGCTGACGCTGTTCTTATAGGAACTCCGGTCTACCAGGGGAACTTGAGCGGGCAGACAAAGACGATGCTTGACCGGTTCCGTGCGCTCGTTGCAAAAGATTCGGCTGCGCTCCGAAACAAGGCGGGAGCAGCCGCGGCTGTGGGCGGCGACAGAATCGGTGGGCAGGAACTTGCGATCAGATCGATACTCGATTTCTATGTGATCAGCGAGATGATACCTGTTGGTGGCGGCTCGTTTGGTGCGAATCTCGGAGGTACATTCTGGTCAAAGGATAAGGGCGCAGAAGGCGTCAGCGAGGATGCAGACGGCATCAGGAGCATGCGCAGGACTATCGACCGCTTGATCTCGGTTGCAGGAATGATTAAGGAATCGAGAGGTGATGCGGCTGCTTAGAATCGCATGGGGGATCACCGGATGCGGCGATCAGATCGAAAATGCCTTTGCTATCATGAAGGACCTCTCAGAGCGTTATGATCTGGATATCAAGGTTTAGCTCTCAAAGAACGGCGAACTTGTGATGAAGTGGTACAATCTCTGGCACGATCTGAAAGAGCTATTCCCGAAAGTGGGTGTCGAACACGGCGCAAACTCGCCGTTCATTGCAAGGCAGCTCCAGACTGGTAAGTTCGATCTCTTTCTGGTATGTCAGTGAGTGCGAACACCGCGGCAAAGATTGCGCACGGGACCCGCGACTCTCTTCTCACAAACGGCGTAGCTCAGGCGGCAAAAGCGAAAATACCGATCTACATCCACCCTGCTGACCAGTACGAGGGTGCTGTTACGACGATACTGCCGGATAGGAATGCGATGACCCTGTACATGCGGGATGTGGACATCGAGAACGCTGACCGGCTGAAACGGATGCAGGGCATCACAGTTCTTGAGAGCATTAGCGATATTGCGGGTGTTGTGAAGCGGCAGTCTGGTGGCAAATAGTTCAATACTAGCCAATCAAATCTGCCTTGCTTGCATCACAACCTTTCCTGCAAGCTCTGCGCATGCAGTAAGATCGTCTGCTCCCGGCACAAATTTGACAGATAGGGGATCGACAACCGTAACACCGGTCTTCTCAAGCTCGCCCGCAATCGCTTTGACCGCGCCTCCCGCCCAGCCGTACGATCCGAAAGCGGAACCGACCTTGCCCTTTGGCCTGAGTCCTCTAAGATATGTCAAGAATCCTCCGACGCTCGGAAACATCCCGTTATTGATTGTGGGTGAGCCAACAAGTAGGATCTTAGCCCCCAGAATCTCGCGTACAATCTTGCTCCATTCCGATTTCCTGAGGTGGTACACCTTAACCTCAAACCCGGCATCGATTATACCCTGTGTAATCGCAGACGCCATCTTCTCGGTGCTGCCCCACATGGTATCGTAGACCACGATTGCGGTATCGTTTGACTCGGCTGAACCCCAGCCGCGATACGCTTCAAGAATGTCGCCGACGCCTGAATTGCGCCAGATCATGCCGTGGCTTGGCGCAATCATATCGATCGCAAGCCCCATCTCACCGATCTTCTGCAGGGTCTTTGTGATAAGCGTCGAGAATGGCATCAGGATGTTTGCATAGTACGTGGCAGCCTCCTCAAGTATCTCAGGTACCTCGTCTGCGTACCGCTTGCTGCTTGCGATGTGCTGTCCGAACGCATCGTTTGACAGTAGCAGGCGATCCTCCGGGATATACGTAACCATGTTGTCGGGCCAGTGGAGCATCGGGGTCTCGACGAACGAGAGCGTCTTCGCCCCAAGTGAGATCGTGTCCCCGGTCTTTACGGTCTGTATCTCCCAGCCGTCGCAGTCATAGTACATCGGCAGTTCTTCCGCGCCTTTCTCGGTTGCGATCACGATTGCATCGCAGGCGACCTCCATAACGCGGGGGAGCGATCCCGTGTGATCCGGCTCAACATGGTTCACGATCACATAATCAATAGTGCTCGGGTCTGTTACCGCTTCTACCCTGCTGCGCAG
>JAYEFS010000285.1:0-2583 GCA_034658695.1 Methanobacteriota archaeon
TTAAGGATAGATTTGATCTCGTGGTCTGCTCTAATGCCCTGTGGCAGTTCCCTGACATTGGAGAGCAGTTGGCTAGGATGAACAGGGTATCAAGAGGATATTGCTGCATTGCAATTGGTGTCAGAAACGATGAAACGTTCAGTGAAATGTACCGGAAACTGAGACTGGAGGATGGCGAGATTGATCATTTTATCGGCGTCTACAACATCCTTTACGAGAGAGACGTATTGGCTAACGTGGGGATGATTGAGACCGTTATGAGAAGGTCGGTAAACTCCGGGATCAGTATGTGGGAACTCCTTCTCAGCAAATACAGAGATCCGGGAGAGGGGGATAAAGAGATCATCAGGGATCATGTCTCCGATAATTCCGAGGATGGTATATACAGAAAAGAAGGAAATATGGCGGTACTCTGGTGGAAATCATGAAGGAAGTGGACTTTGAAGAAGAATGGGCAGAGCGGTTTGAAGCGAGAAGAGAGCTGATGCAAAAGGACTACGAGATAGAGGGCTGGACAAGGAGATCTGAGGATTACTCCGACTCACGCAGGACGAATGATTACGAGTACGGGCGGAACGTGCTGGATACACTTATGCGGTATGACGCATTACATTCAGACTCTCTGGTACTCGAGGTTGGTTCCGGTCCAGGGACGTTTGTTATACCGTTTGCAAGAAAGATTGCGAAGATAACCGCTGTTGAACCTGCGAGAGGGATGATTGAGAAGATAATGAGAAACGCAGAAGAAGCAGGCATTGAGAACTTCGAGATCATCAATAAGATCTGGCAGGAAGTTCGTATCCCTGATATCGCCAGGAAATACGATCTTGTCATCACCTCCACTGTAATCTGGATGTTCAAGGATATATGGGAGCAGTTACAACGGATGGAACAGGCATCGAAAGGATGTTGTTGTCTTGTCACCGGGACAGGTGGTTGGGATGGTGAAGGGGAGAAACTCTGGCAGGAGGTGATGGGCGATCTGAAGAGACCGGACTACCAGGAGTATCCCTTGATCTACAATCTCCTCTACAGCAAGGGCAGGCTCCCGAATGTCAGAATGATAACTTACATCAGCGAGAGGTCTGTTGATAACATGATAACGATGAAGCGAATCTTCTTTGAGAAATACACAGACGTGACACCTGATGTCGAAAGGATAATTACGGAGCATGTCCTGAAGAACTCGGATGGTGGGATATGCAGAAATGAGGGAAGAGCAGCCGTGATATGGTGGGATGCTTGTGAAGGTTGCTGAAGTGGTGCAGGAGTACTGGGGCGGGAGAGCTGCACAGATGTATGACAGCATCAGCTACATCGACAGAGAGAAGATGGGGCACACGCTCCGTAACCACCTGAACGTGGATAAAGATGGAGTCATACTCGACTTTGGAACAGGACCAGGTACTCTCGCATTGATTCTTGCGGAATTGGGCTATAAACGAATCATTGGGCTTGATATCAACAGGGACATGCTCGGCGTAGCAAGAGAGAAGTTATCCGGTCATCCGGTCAGATTGGTGCGTGGCGATGGGTTACATCTCCCGATCGATGATGGTTCAGTGGATGCTGTGGTGAGTAAGTGGGTGTTATGGGTGATGCCTGATCCGGAGAGGGCGATAGAGGAGATGATCAGGGTAACGAAGCCTGGAGGTCAGATCCTGACGTTCTCTTCAGGCAGTTTCTCAGGTGAGAAGGATAAGTCTCTGTTGGACAGAGTATCAGGCTTTCCGATGAGGCAGTTGCACCTGATTTACACGACCCTGCGATTCAGGCTCCCCTTAAATCGAACAAAGAGATTCTGGGAGGAGACCGATGGTAATCTCCCGATGCACTCGCTTGAGGCGTATCTTCAGATATTCAGAGAGAAAGGGCTTGGGTCTGTTGAGATGACAGAGAATGAGGAGTATGGAACGCTCCGTGCAAAATTGTTCTCTGGTGGATACAAATTCTCTCTGATTGGAGGCACCAAACCAGGAAGATCAGATAACGGTGATTCGTTCTCCGGCAATGGAGAATGGGGGCTGGATGAGCTGCTGACGATTCTTGTCTGTCCGGTCTGCCGCACACGTATCAAGCGGGCAAGTGAAAACGAGCTCATCTGCGAGGAATGCGGGCAGGCATATCCGATAGTACGAGAGATACCGGATCTGCTTCCTCCGGAAGATAAGCTTCTCTGAAATTCGTGCACTCGAAGGCATTTATACTCCTTTTATGGGCGGTGGCTCGGATGACCTCTTTGATATCAATGACACAGGAATCGCAAGAACCTAAAACCGGCGTCCCGGCGCTACATGTCCATTCCCTCTCAACGACCTTTGGCGGACAGACCGTGCTCGATCGCGTATCATTCTCTGTTGCGAAGGGCGAATGCCTGACAGTGGTAGGTCCATCAGGAGCCGGGAAGAGTGTCCTCCTCAAGTCACTGAACAGACTCATCGAGCCATCCGAAGGTAAAATAGAGCTCTTCGGAACGAATATCGCCAGATTCTCTCTCACCGTCCCAACGAACATGACCGGTACTTGCCCCACGAGGCAGACCCTGCGTCTGAGATCGATGGGATCGATTCTGGCGATATTCGT
>JAYEFS010000286.1:0-2561 GCA_034658695.1 Methanobacteriota archaeon
ACGGTATGGGGATGCAAGTGCGCAGGAGACGACTGTGAATCTCAAACTGGAAAATACCGGGAATGCGAACATAACTGTGTACAAACCAAGTTTTGATGCGCCAGAAGAGATTACGCTGAGCGCACCGGGCACCTACCCACTCACACTCGGCGCTGGCGCCTCGAAAGAGGTGCAGATTAATGTGTGTGTTGCAGGAACCGCAAGCAATGGGACTCACATCGCAACAGCGTATTTTGGTAGAACCACCGGGTCATGCGCAATTGAAGTAACCGTGCATCTCGAACACGGAATTGCGACACCGGGTGAAGTTACGATCCGCGGCAAGGTTGCGGAACCGACCGGTGCGCAGACAGAGGGTATCGTGTGGGACGCCTGCAACTTCGCGGCATTCCCGTATGACCTCAACTGCGACATCGCAACAGAGACACTCGCGATTGCGCCCGGCACGCTCCCGGAGCACGATCGAACCATCGATACCGGGGATCTCACATACTGTGCCGAAGTGTTTGCTGCCAACTTCGATTATGGCAGATGGGGCTGCTACAAGGCGATAGATTTCATGGCGGAGCGGTACTTTGCAGGATATGATTCGGATGACGTCGCTTGCGAGATAACGGATGATGATATCAGCATCCTCTCAAAGGATATGCTGACCAGGGTTTTAATCGACGAAGACGGTAACCACACGATCGCCATGGGTGCATCGCTCAAATTGAAGGATGCGTATGAATTAAAGCTCGTGCAACTCGATGCCAATGGAAATCAAGCGCAGATCGAACTGCTCCGAAATGGGATGCATGTTGACACCGATATTATGAACGTGCCGGATACATACGTCTACAGAAAAGACCTTGGATGGCTGGATGATGTCCCGATCATCGCAGTTCGTATCAACAGCATATACGTTGGAACAGAGACAGACATGATGAAAATCGGCGGCATCTTCCAGATATCAGACGAGTACATCTCTGTTGACGCAGGCGATGTTTTCGGCGAGATGGAGATTGCAAGCACTACAGCCAGTGGGATCAGGATGGCGAATTATGACTCAATTGAGCTTGGGGCGGGCAAGACTGTTGATCTTATGGGTGGCATTAAGTTTGTTGTCGCCGAGAACGAAACACTCCGGTTCGCGCCTGTTGCAGTCATGACAGAGCCTGGCACCGGCGATCTTCGCGGTGCGGTTCAGCGGCTGTATGGAAACCAGACTGATGAAATCGTGTGGAATGCTTCCGATTCCGCTCTCTTCTGGTACGACATTGACCGCGATGTATCAACCGAGACGCTATCGGTTGCGCCCGGCATGTTATCACAGACTCGAACAATCAGTGAGGGCTACCTCTCTTATGCGACCCACCCGGTCTATCAGGAGTACGAAGTCCACAAGAACGAGGGGCTGACCGTTTGCGGGCAGGAAGGCTACATGGCAGAAGGCTGGATTGGGCGGCGGTATGTGGCGGTGGGCGGCAGAGCCGACAGACTCTCCGAACCGCTGGTCGAGTTCGGGAGTTGCGACAAGAAGACGCTACTGGTAGGCGAGACCTGGGATATTGACGGTGGATTCTCGCTTACACCCGAGCGAATCGACTCTAAGTGGGAAAAGGTCTGGCTCACGCTTGAGAAGAACGGCAAAGTGCTCCTACCTGCGACAATGATCGATACAAGCGTCGGATGCAACAGAATATGCACGTACACAGCGAATATCGGCGGAGTGGACAACGTGACTGTTTTCTCCTGCTATGTGGACGCCGTATTCAGAGGAACAGATTCTGACGTCGTGCAGGTTGCGTATGTCTTCTTAATCAATGATGTTTCACTGGAGATTAACGCAGGCGATGAGTTCGGGCGCATGGCGGTCATGACTGCAAACCCCGCAGGAATTGCGCTCGTAAACAACAGAACAATCGATCTGCATGCCGGAACAACCGATGCGGTCATGGGCGGGATGTACTTCATGACCGCGGATAGTGACATGCTCGAGTTCTACCCGATCATCAGGCGCACCATTGGCGGTGGATCGGATGGCAGTGACGACTGCGTGATCCTCAATCGAGAAATGGAGGTCAATTCTGGTGTAGCGATTGAGCATAGCATAAAAATAGAGGTAGTTGAGGTAAAATCAGACCTAATAAACTGTGCAAAGTTGAATATATCTATTTATCAGAAGCCCGCAAGAACAATCACCGTATTTCAATGCGATAGTCCGACTAAATACGAAACTTCCGGCGGTGCCAGCATATACATCGAGGTGCTCTCGGTATATGGTGATTCAGTCGCCCTCAGAATCACCGGACCGGAAGACTGGCGGGTGACCAATTATTACACAGTTGAACCGGACGACGACGATGATAATGATGATGTGATCCTCAATCGGGAACTAACGGTCAATTCTGGTGTTGAGATTGAGCACAGCATAAAAATAGGGGTCTTTGAGGTAAAGTTAGACCTCATAGATAGTGCAAAGTTGAATATATCAAGTTATCAGAAGCCCGCAAGAACAATCGCCGTATTTCAAGGCGACAGTCCGACCGAATACGAAACTTCCAGCGGCGCCAGCATCT
>JAYEFS010000287.1:0-2549 GCA_034658695.1 Methanobacteriota archaeon
AACGCGCCGTATTCAGCGCGCCACTTATCTATTGTCCATTGAGGACGGGGTGACAAAAAGGAACAAAAATGGCAAGGTTTTGGGATGTGGAACTCACCCGAATATGGAGAGTTTTCATCACCCCACATCCAAACTATTAGCAGTGGGGGTTGATGTGCAGACTTGTAAGCTCATAGTTCTTGATCAGCGTATCCAGTCAATGTCCCAGTTTAAACAGATCATCGGCAGGGGGACGCGCATCAATGAGGATTTTGATAAATATTTCTTCACCATTATGGATTTCAAAAAAGCCACTGAGCTGTTTGCTGATCCCGATTTTGATGGTCCTCCGATAGAAACCTACGAGCCAGAGGCTACCAGACCCACTGTTCAGCATGACAAACATCCTGACCCTGGGATAACATATGTGGTGGGTGACGTGGATGTGTGGGTCGTTGCCGAGCGTGTGCAGTATTACGGCAAAGATGGTAAATTGATTACAGAATCACTCAAGGATTACACCCGCAAAACCGTGCTCAAGGATTTCACTTCACTTGACTCTTTTCTTAATTACTGGGGTGTGGCAGAACAAAAGTTAGCAGTCATCAGGGAACTTGAAGAACATGGCGTGATGTTTGAAGAATTGGAAAAACATGTGGGAAAGGACTATGACCCGTTTGACCTGATCTGCCACGTAGCATTTGATCAACCGTCTCTCAGCCGATAGGAGCGGGCTAAACAGGTTCGTAAAAGTAACTACTTCACAGAGTACGGCGAGCGTGCCCGCGCTGTTCTTGATGCGCTGCTGGATAAGTGTGCGGATGAGGGTATTGAGAATATCGAGAGCATGGATGCACTCAGGATACAACCCATTAATCAACTTGGCACTCCGATTGAGATTGTTGACCTCTTTGGAGGAAAAGATAATTACCTTGCAGCGGTTCGGGGACTGGCGGCACAGATATATATGGCAGAGGCTTAATTCTTATAACTCGTCAATTGCGAAAAAGGAATGAAACAATGTCTATCAGCACTACCATCAAAACGATTCAGGATATAATGAGAAAGGATGCTGGCGTGGATGGCGACGCCCAGCGTATCAGCCAGCTTGTGTGGATGATTTTTCTAAAGATTTTCGATGATCGCGAAAAAGAATACGAGTTGATGGATGATGGTTACGTATCGCCAATTCCTGAGCGGCTGCGCTGGTGCAATTGGGCGGCTGACCCGGAGGGCATTACTGGCGATGAATTGCTGGATTTTGTGAATGATGACCTGTTCAAGACGCTAAAGGATTTGTCTCTTGCTGTTG
Organism: Methanobacteriota archaeon; assembly: GCA_034658695.1. GTDB lineage: Archaea > Halobacteriota > Methanosarcinia > Methanosarcinales > Methanogasteraceae > Methanogaster_C. The sequence continues at coordinate 1,292 of JAYEFS010000287.1, forward strand.
AGGGGGATCGGCGCGGTTTTGTAGTCCGCAGCGTGTTTGAGGATGCATACAACTACATGAAATCCGGCACGCTCATGCGACAGGTCATCAATAAGATAAACGAGATCAATTTCAATAAAACTGATGACATGAACCTTTTTGGGGACATCTACGAACAAATCCTAAAAGACCTCCAAAGCGCAGGTAATGCAGGGGAGTTTTACACGCCCCGTGCAGTTACCCAGTTCATGGTGGACATGGTTGACCCGAAGCTTGGCGAAAAGATGCTTGACCCTGCCTGTGGGACGGGTGGTTTTCTGACTGCGACCATTGACCATGTGCGCGAAAACTATGTGAACAGCATCGAAGATGAAGTAATACTTCAAAAGTCAATCCCCGGTGTGGAGAAAAAGCCCCTTCCACATCTTCTCTGTGTCACAAACATGCTTCTGCACCTAATCGAAGACCCTTCGCAAATCCGGCATGATAACACCCTTGCACGACCTCTGCGTGATTACGGGCTTAAGGAGCGGTTGGATGTCATTGTCACCAATCCGCCTTTTGGCGGGATGGAGGAAGATGGCATCGAATCCAACTTCCCGGCAGCTTATCGCACGAGAGAGACTGCTGACCTTTTCCTTGTGCTTATCGTGCATCTGCTAAAGGATGGCGGGCGCGGTGCCATTGTCCTGCCTGACGGGACACTGTTTGGCGAGGGTGTAAAGATCCGCATCAAGGAGGAGTTGCTTGAGAAGTGCAACCTGCATACTATTGTGCGCTTGCCTAATGGGGTATTCAGTCCATACACGAGTATCAAGACCAACTTGCTTTTTTTCACTAAAGGAGAGCCTACAAAAGAGGTCTGGTATTATGAACATCCACACCCTGAAGGGTACAAGTCCTACTCCAAGACAAAACCCCTGCGTATAGGGGAGTTTACTCCTGAGAAGGCATGGTGGGTGCGCTGATTGGCGCATAAATTTAAATGCAGCGCCGAAATTTGAAAACACAAAAGCAAAAGATACCATTAAATACCAATAGATACACATCGGTATCTATGACTCATGCAAATCCGCAGATAAATATACGTTTGCCCCCCAAATTACAATCAGCTACCGAACAGTATGTCGATAATTATGGTTACAGGAATATTCAGGAATTTATTCTTGAAGCGATCAGGGATAAAATATTCAGGGATAACAAATATGATGAAACATTCTCCGGTGAAGAGATTGATCTGATCGAAAAACTATTGTCGGCATCCATTGAGAAAGGCAAA
>JAYEFS010000288.1:0-2546 GCA_034658695.1 Methanobacteriota archaeon
CGTATTCAGCGCGCCACTTATCTATTGTCCATTGAGGACGGGGTGACAAAAAGGAACAAAAATGGCAAGGTTTTGGGATGTGGAACTCACCCGAATATGGAGAGTTTTCATCACCCCAGGTCTCGACTGTGGCAGCGTCATAAATCGTGACAGCGACGCTGCAATCAGCATCATAAATCAATATGCACCCACGGACTTAAGGGAATTCAAGCTTGTTGCGATGCGCCAACAGACGCTCTTTGAAGCAGGAAGCCTGCAACGTGATGCGGGGCGGAAATCACGGTATAGTTTGAATCAGAGACCAAATAAGTTAATATATCAAGCATGTCACATAATCAATATATCGCTACAAGGTGATTTCATGCCCACGAAAATCAAGGAATTGTTATTTGGTCCGACACCAAAACAAACGGTCGACGAATACGCTGATCTGGTGGATCTTGGTCCGTACGAAGAGGTCATAGAAGACGAACCAGCCGAGACCTACATCCGGGTTGCAGAACTGAGTAATCTGGACGGAATTCCCGATTTAAAGAAGGAACTCTACGACGGAAACATCGTTATCGTCGATATATCGCTGATTAAGCGTGATCGGCTGGTGCTCGAACGCGCACTCCACGACCTGCAGGAGGTTGTAAGTGATATGAGCGGGGATATTGCAGGGCTTGGCGAGGATCTGGTGATCACGACACCGACTGGAATCAAGATCGATCGGTCACGACTTGGCGGAAACAGCAGTGCTATAGTGATGTGAGATATGAAGATCAACAGCCCCCTGCAAGCTTACGAACACCTGCCAAAGACCAATTGCGGGGACTGTGGGGAACCAACATGCATGGCATTCGCCTCGCATATGCTCGATCGATCAAAGAAAGTCGAGGAATGCCCACATCTGCTCGATGAAAAATATGACGATAATTATAAAATTCTCACCGATCTCCTCGCACCCGAGATACGTGAGGTTGTAATCGGCACCGGCGATCATGCGATCACGATCGGTGGGGACGATGTGCTGTACCGCCACAAATTGACGTTTTTCAATAAAACTGCGTTCGCTTATGACGTTTGGGATACGATGGGCGAGAACGAGCTCGTGTCACGTGTCAACAAGATCCAGAACTTCACCAAATTCTATATCGGGGATTTTCTGACGCTGGATGCCATTGCGATCAGATGCGTATCAGGCGACGCCGATCAGTTTGCAAGAACGGTCAGCACAGTGATTGCGACGACCGAACTTCCGCTTGTGCTCTGCTCGCTCGACGCGGGAGTTCTGAGTGCTGCGCTCGAGATTGCTTCTGATCGGAAGCCGCTGATCTACGCTGCCACAACCGAGAACTGGCGTGATATCGCGGAACTTGTGCTCAAATATGATGTTCCGGTGGTGCTCTCAAAACCCGGTGATCCGGATGCATTGAAGTCGCTCGCACTGACGTTTGAGTCGATGGGAATCAATGATCTGGTGCTTGACCCGGGAACATCGCCGACAGATGGATTGCGAGACTCCTTTGAGAACTTCCTGAAGCTGCGGCGTGCGGGGATCGATGGGCAGACTGATATCGCATACCCGTTGATGGCTGTGCCCATGACCGCATGGGCTGAACTTGATGGCGTCAGCGCAGCATACTGGGAGAGTGTGCTCGCATCCGTCTTCACGGTACGATACGGCGACATTGCGATCATGCACGGAATTGAGCCATACGCACTCCTGCCCGAGCTGCATATCAGGGACACGGTCTACACCGACCCGAGAAAGCCTGTGATGGTCGATTCCGGCGTCTTTGAGATCGGCTCTCCCGACCAACAGTCCCCTGTGATCATCACAACGAACTTCGCGCTGACATACTACACCGTGGAGAGCGATCTGGCGTCCAATGATATCGGCTGTTACCTCTGTGTCGTGGACACCGATGGCATCGGGGTCGAGGCAGCGGTTGCCGGTGGGCAGCTGACCGCTGCAAAGATCAAGGATGCGTTCGCTTCGGCTGGTTTCGATGTGCAGAAGAAGACCGATCACGGCACAATCATCCTACCAGGGCTGGCTGCACGGCTGCAAGGCGATGTCGAGGACACGACCGGGCTCACAGTGATGGTAGGACCTCCTGATTCAGGGCAGATCCCGCGGTGGATGGAATCGAGATGGGAGCAACAGTCCTGAAAATTTCACTTTCACCCCACTCTTGGATTGTCTACTTATATGCCCGGCACTGATGTGCGCATCAAGGATGTGCACAGCCCTACACGATTCTGGGCAGAGATGCGAAATCCATCCCCTCTCTTTTTATTTTTTTGTAAGTGGCTGAAAGAACTCACTCGTGATATTCGTATGCATTCTTGATTTTAACACGAATAGACGAACCTCACGAATTTGATAATCGACGAGTTTGAAAAGCTCAATTTGTGCCGGTGTGAAGTATGAGACTGGGGTGATGAAAACTCTCCATATTCGGGTGAGTTCCACATCCCAAAACCTTGCCATTTTTGTTCCTTTTTGTCACCCCGTCCTCAATGGACAATAGATAAGTGGCGCGCTGAATACGGCGCGT
>JAYEFS010000289.1:0-2528 GCA_034658695.1 Methanobacteriota archaeon
CTGCAATACCAAGACCAATGCCTGCAACGATTCCTAAGAAGATTCTGGGGAGCCTGAGATTCCAGACGCAGACATCCGCAAGCCATGTCGACTCGTGTATGTGAAGCTCGCCGTTCACCTCTTTAACCTTGAAATCCTTGACTCTGTGACCCGAATCTATATCACCGCTGATTTTCACCTCCATCTTCTCGGCATCCCGTTCATCAGGCGTGATCTCGACTTTGTTGTCGCCCTCACCAATAATAGTGATTGTACCGTCCCCGGATTTGCTGATCTCCGCACTTTGCACCCAGACGATGCCGTATTCATCCATGAGGTGTTGTTTGAGTCTCTCACCATCACTTCCCGGAACATTGTCCAACGTGAAGATATACTTTGACTCAAACGTGTCCGGAAACGGCTTTCTGAGTATTGATGAATACGCATCCCAGACCGAGAGGTCAGCAGACCCAAGCGATGTGGAGACCCCTGTTATTCCAACGATCAGGGCTATGAAGAGGAAGATGAAGAATATCTTCTTTCCGATGAATTTCTTGTACTGCTCCCTGATCTCGTCCGCGGTTACTGTAGAACTTTCTTCTTTTTTCATAGTATAACTCATCCGTTCCGGATATGGCTCGTCTCGTTTCCGAAGATTCCGAGAGTGCAATCGGATGCATCCGCCGGCAACGCAAGCAAAAGCATTGTCATAGTTATTCCAAGAAATATTATATTTACTTCCATCATACAATTACCTCCTTATGATTTTACCCATATATTCTGAAGGGGAAATGGAATACTTCTCCCATCAGACATTTCACTGCTTGTCCCGGTTCGTTCGGGCGTTCTCCTCATAATGTTCCTCCCTCCCACACCTACACCGCCCACTCTTCAAGGGGCGGATATACGAATGCACCATGCTCTCTTACATCGAAGTCTATGTGGCAGAACCTGTCCACGTATTCCTGATGCAATTCGCGGGGATCTATATCCTCAAAGAGGTCGGGATAGAACAGCTTTGCACAGTATGCAGTAGCAATGATGGTATTTCCACCACCATCGTTTATGCTGCCATCGATCATGTAGACATTCCCATTGTTCACCGCATCAATCTCAGCAAGCTCGGGGAGGTCCAGTATTTCCTGCCTCAGTGTCGCTACTCCGGATAAATCGTCTGTTTCATAGCCAGTTGGATATACACTCCCGGGATGAATCACCCTGAATATGTATTCGGGATTGTTCTCAACGACCCATTCAGGATCTACCGTGAAAGAACTCCACTTAAATGTGTACTCTCCAGGACGTATCTCATCAGCAATATTATATCCACCTGACATCTCAATCGACTGGGCACGTCTATCCGTTGAGACCTTGATCTGATAAGGATCCGTTCCCGGAACGATGAATCGTGGTCTCTCATCCTCCGATATATCCTCTGTTATTGTCTCAAATAGGTCCACATATCCCTGATACCACTCGAGATACTCCTCTGCCTCTTCCCGCCTGTCAAGAATATACCCGTACATACGCACACTTCGAACATGGGCAGCAGGCGTGCGAAAATCAAGAGAAATAAGCGGTATACCAGGGAGGCTTCTCTGATACATCCTCTTTTGTTCTTCGCGTCCCACATAACTCCCGGACTCAAAGTTTGTCTGAACAGCGTCAGGATTAAAATTGAGTATCTCCTCAAAATCAACCCCATCCGACCGGCTAGGGCATGTCCATCCACTCATCTCATGGAAGAAGACAGTCTGCCTCTTAACCATACTACCGCACAGTGGCAATAGTACATCCGTTGCATCAATCGCCCGTGCTACCTGAATGCCATAGTTACCTATGTTTGCCAGCCGTTCAACTGGCTTATTGACCGTTTCAGCCTCTTCAAAGGCATCGATGAACGTAATCTCCTTCTCTTTTCCCAGAATGACAAGCTCGATCTGCGTCACATCCTGCATATTGATCTTGCCGTCGTGCTTGCCGTCCGCAAGCTCGGTCCTGTCGCGGTATTCGAGGATGATCAGTTCAGTATACGTCACATCCTGCATGTTGATCGTGTCATCCTCGTTCGCGTTCCCGAAGATGCCGAGTGTGTAGTCCGATGCCGCGGCTGGAAGCGTTAGCGCAAGCAAGAGCACTGTCATGGCTATTTTAGCCAATATCTTCGTCTTCATCAACTCTCCTCCAGCGGCGGATAAAAGAAGACGCCATGCTCAGTTACATCGAAGTTTACACCCTGGAATGTATCGATGTACTCCTGGTGCACTGTTTGTGGATCTAGATCCTCGAAGAGGTCCGGATAGAACCATTTCGCCATGTAGAGTGCCATGATAGGGTGTGCCGCCCATAGAAAACTCGCGATATAAACCCGGTTGTCCTCCACTGCTTTCACCTGCTGTAACGCTGGCATATCCATCAGATTGTCATACACTTCATTCATCTTACTCGCATCATCTGTTTCGTAACCATTTTTCCCAAAGCACTCAGCAACGATGACCTCAGGGTCCTGTTCCATAATCCACTCAGCCTCAACGCTGATATAGCCTTCA
>JAYEFS010000290.1:0-10836 GCA_034658695.1 Methanobacteriota archaeon
AAAGTATAGAGAATCGACCCTTTGACTGCATGTGTTTATAGATACAACGGGAATTGCTGCTCGCGTTGCAGTGGTCAAAACTCATGAGACTTTTTGATATTTTCGAAATAAGGTTTTAGAAAACCACAGAGAGCACAAAAATACACATAAGCGACAAAAGAGAAAAATAACAACTCTATGTGGTCCTCTATGGTTTAATCGTCCTTATCCTGACCCGGTCCCCAGGGGGGAAGCAAAAGTGTGTGCAACGCGAATTACCAGAGATCCGGTTTTTTCCGGTCTCAGCTAAACACATATTCTGTTAATCCAATCCCCCTCAGACCAGATGGCACGCCACATAATGCCCTTTCCCAACCTCAACAGGATCCGGCTCCTCGATTGCACATTTATCCATCCTCTGCGGACACCTTGGATGAAACCTGCACCCGGTGGGAATGTCGGCAGGACCGGGGGTCTCCCCTTCGAGAAGTATCCGCCTTGAGGAGAGCAGTGCCTGCGTGTACGGGTGCTTTGCGTTATTGTACACCTCATGCGTCTCGCCAACTTCAACCAGCTTGCCCAGATACATCACCGCGATCTGATCAGCCATGATCCTGACGACCTCGAGGTCGTGTGAGATGAAGAGATACGTGTGATTGAACTCTCTCTGCAGATCCCGCATCAGATTCAGAATCTGCGCCTGAACCGAGACGTCCAGCGAGGATGTGGGTTCGTCTGCGATTATGAGATCGGGGTTCATCGCAAGAATCCTTGCAAGCACGACACGCTGATTCTGCCCGCCACTTAGCTGATATGGGTAGCGGTTGACGTGCTCTGGATTGAGCCCCACGGTCCCGACCAACTCCATTACCTTCTGCGCTCTCTCGCCCTTCGGAACCGTACCATGCAGTCTCAGCGGCTCTGCGATGCTGGTTCCGATCTTCATCCTCGGATTGAGTGAGGAATCAGGGTCCTGAAAGATCATCTGCATCCTCGGTCTGATCTTCCTGAGTTCCGTTCTCTTCAACGAAAGGAGATCGATTCCGTCGAATACAACCTTCCCGCTGGTCGGTTCAACCAGTCGCAGGATCAGCCTGCCGATCGTGGTCTTTCCGCATCCGCTCTCTCCGACAAGTCCCAGCGTCTTTCCTTTCTCGATATGAAACGATACGCAATCAACCGCGCTCACGTTCCGTTTTTTCATAATCCCTGACGAGAACTGCTTTGTCAGCCCCTCAACTGTGAGCATGGTGACACCTCACAAAATGCCCTGTGTTGAACTCAAGTAACTCCGGGTGCTCCCGTCTGCAGACCTCTGTTGCGTGCTCGCATCTCGGATGAAACCTGCATCCATCCGGAAAATTGATGAGTGACGGGCTCATGCCCGGTATCGGCACAAGCCCCCTCTCAGGAAGCGATCCCAGAAAACCTCTTGTGTACGGGTGCAGTGGGCTCTCGAATATCTCCTGAAGGGGGGCGTACTCGACCAGTTCTCCTGCATACATGAGCGCGATCCGGTCGCATAGCTCCCTTGCAACGCTGAGATCGTGGGTTATCAGGAGCATCGCCTTTCTTTCTGTCATTTCTCTCATGAGTTCAACGATCTGCGCCTTTATCGTGACATCGAGCCCTTTCGTGGGCTCGTCTGCGATGATGAATGCGGGATTGCACGCAAGCCCCATCGCAATCATGACGCGCTGTTTCATGCCTCCGCTAAACTCATGCGGGTATTCGTTCGCACGCTGGGACGGCGACGGGATCCTGACTGCGTCGAGCATCTCGACCGCCTTCGCCGCTGCATCCTTCTTGTTCAGCCCCTGATGAAGCCGGATCGCCTCTGCGATCTGCTCTCCCACCTTCATGACCGGGTTCAGGGATGTTGTCGGGTTCTGAAGGATTATTGCAATCTCCCGTCCCCTGATCGTTCTCATCTCTGCCTCGCTCGCTTCGAGAAGGTTCTGTCCCTTGTAGATGATCTCTCCCGCAACCGTTGTTGCCGGGTGCAGAAGGCGCATGATCGTGAGTCCGAGAACAGTCTTTCCGCAGCCGGTCTCACCGATCAATCCGAACGTCTCGGTATCCCGTATCGAGAGATCGATCGTATCAACCGCCCTGACGAGTCCGTCCGGAGTCGGGAAATGGGTCTTCAGATCAGAGATTCTCAGCATCATATCTCCATTCCCACCACTGTCTTAAGTTTTGGGTTCAGCCGCGCCTCGAGCGCATACCCAACGAACGTGAACCCGAGCACGGTTGCGACGATGCAGAGCCCGGGCGGGAGCATCCACCACATCCAGACATCTGACGTGTATAGGGTCGGACACTCGAATGCATGATTGAACGTCGTGCCCCAGCTCCTTGCCACAGGATCCCCGAGCCCCAGAAAAGAGAGTCCTGCTTCTGCGATTATCACATGACCCGCCTGCATTATGAACTGCACGACGACCAGCGGAATCACGTTCGGTAGGATGTGCCGCCAGATGATGTAGAGATCGCTGCCGCCAAGCATCCTCGCGGATTCAACGTAGTACTGGCTCCTGAGTGTCAGAACCTCGGATCTGACGATTCGTGCCGTCATCACCCATCCGAATATGATAAAGACCGCTATCATAGTCCAGATGCTCTGTGACATGTACGCTGCGATTACGATGATCAGAACCAGCCTCGGGATTGTGAGGAAGATATCCACGATCCGCATGATCAGAAATCCGAGTACCCCGCCAGAGTATCCGGCAATAAGACCGAGTGATGTACCGATCGTGATCGCTATTATGGAGACTGTGAATGCGATGAAGAGTGATACCCGTGTCCCGTAGATGACCTCGCTTAAGATATCGTTTCCTATGTCGTTTGTTCCGAGCAGGTGCTCTGAACTCGGGCGCTCCATCCGTTTGTACGTATCGTGCGGATCATACGGTGCGATCTGCGGTGCAAAGATTGCGACCACAACAAGAATCGCCAATATTCCGAGTCCAAGCGATCCGAGCATATCATCCACTTTCATGCCGGTCATTCGTCTCTCACCCTTGGATCCAGCCATATATAAGTCATATCGGCGATGAAATTTGCGCAGACAACTGGGATGGCTATGAAGAGGAATATTCCCTGCATGAGTGGGTAATCGCGACACATCACCGAATCGTAGAGCAGAAGTCCGATACCCGGGTATGTGAATACCTTTTCGACGAATATCGTTCCGGTGAGCATGAATTCCACCATAAGCGCAGCCATCGTGACGATCGGGAGCAGCGCATTCTTGATCGCGTGCCTGTTCAGGATGTACCGCTCGCTCAAGCCTTTTGCCCGCGCTGAGAGTATGTAGTCAGCGCCCAGAACGCTCAACATCGAATTTCTCATCAGAAGGTATGTTCCACCGATATGAACGATTATAAGGGTTGCAGCAGGAAGGACCAGGTGGTGCAGGATGTCGAGCACCTCCTCGAGCGGATTTGCGTATGTGGCAAAGAGCGTCCTTGCGCCGGACATCGGAAAGAGATCCAGTTTAAATGCGAAGAATATTGCGAGGAGTATTCCAAGAAAGAATGTCGGGAGGGAACTGATCGTAAGAATGGAGATTAAGCTCCCTGTGTCCTTCTTTTTCCCCCGCACCCACGCAGACTCCGCACCAAGAAAGATTCCAAGCAGCATGTAGATTATGGTTGAGGTTCCGGTAAGAAGCAGTGTCCACTTCAATCTGACGAGTATCAACTCCGTGACAGGGGCCTTGCGTTCTATCGACCATCCGAGATCCCCTTTGCTGAGTTTGACCATGTAATTGAGGTACTGCTCCGGAAGCGGCTTATCGAGTCCGTATTCCGCGAGCCGCATCTCCCTCTCCTCTTCGGTCATCCTTACTGGCATATCCGGATTCTCCCCGAGCACGTATGCCAGTGGATCACCAGGCATCGCTCTTGGCAGGAAGAAATTTATGGATAGTATTATAAGTATTATGACAAGATAATACGCTAACTTGTGTATAAGATTCATTATATAAAAATAGATGGCTGCATGAACCCCATGAGCCGGGATTCATGCCGCCGATCAAACCTCAACCAAACATGCCCCTATTCGCAGCGAATCGGCGATCTCCCGAGGATGGTTAACTCAACACAGGTCACATCCAGCATGTTGATCGTCTCGTCCTTATTCGCATCCGCCATATCTGTTGGCTCGTCAAGCTCCATTATCATTCGCTCAATCACGGTCACATCCTGCATGTTGATCTTGCCGTTCTCGTTTGCATCCCCGTACCGTGCAAGGAATATGAGTTTGTTCACCTCGATCGGAATTCCTATACAGATCCCGTCTCTCGTGTAGAACCACGTGTCAAGGACATCAGGGTTGTAGACGCACCAGATATACGGGTGATAGAGCGTGTAGACTGGAAGATCTTCTGCAACCACCTCCTGAAGTTGATTTACAAGCTCATTTCGGTCGTCAAAGTCCAGTGTCACCTCCTGTTCCGCGAAGGTGGAGGTATACTCCTCACTCTGGTACGTGCTCGCGGGCCAATCAGGGATGCGCATGATCTGGGGATTTGCGATCCCTCCGTGACCACTAATCGCCATGTCAAAGTCAGCAGCCCTGAGGTATGAGTCAATCGTTGACCAGTCGCTCGGCGTAAGCTCTATCTTAATCCCAATATTCTCCAGCTGAGCCTGGATGAGTTCTCCTTCCCTTAAGTACGTGCTTGTCGTGTAGAGCATGAACTCGAGGTCTTCGCTCTTATCAGCGCCTGCCGGATACTCTCGTATCCCATCGCCGTTCGTATCAATGAAGCCCAGCGAATCGAGTATCATGTTAGCCTTGGTCGCATTATATGCATAGTCCTCGCAGTCAGGGTTGTACCAGATCGCATCCGGGTGGAGGATTCCGGTATTCGCAACCATCCCGCCGCCACCCAACTTCTGCTCCACAATCTCCTCTCTGTCGATCCCATAAGCAACCGCACGCCTGAATGTTACGTTGTTCGTTGGATACCCTTCGTCTGCATCACAGTTGAAGATTATCTGGAGCACCCAGAAGCTCGGTCCGGTTATGATCTTGAAGTTTGAGTTCCCTTTAAAATCATTGACAGCGTCCACGTCAGATCCCCAGAAGCTTGCCTCATCCACATCACCGTTCTTAAGTGAAGCTGCGGCACTGCTGACCGCCATCGTGATGAATTCGTCTACAATCAGCTTTCCGTTGTAGTAGTCGTAATTTGCCTCGTAATGGTAGGCGCCCTCAGCAGAGTTGTACTCCACGAGTTTCATCGGACCTGTTCCGATGACTGCATCGTTGTCTGTGAATGTGGATGGATCCGATACGCCGCTCCAGATATGCTCAGGTATTATCGGTATGTTTCCTGCGATATCCACAAGGAATGACGCCATCGGCTCGTTGAGTGATATGATGATCGTGTAATCATCCACAATCTCCACACTCTCGATGTAATCGATCGACTCGAACCACTTGAACGCGCCTTCCTGCTCCTGCATATACTCAATTGTGAACTCCACATCACTTGCTGTGAACGGCACTCCATCGTGCCATTTCGCATCCTTGTTGAGGTAGAACGTCCACGTCTTCCCGTCATCAGAGACCTTCCAGCCATTGGCGAGAGCAGGTATCACACCGTTTGCGTCCTTCCATGTCAGGGTGTCAAAGAGTAAGCTCATCCTGACGTAGCCAGGACCTCTCGGATAGAATACGAACGGGGAAGGAAATCTCCAGTCGCTCTTTCCAGGCTCGCCTCCAACAGACTTCACGATCTTGTCACCGTCTGTTGCGGCGACTCCGTCTTCCTCTGCAAGCGCGGTTGCAGAGAATGCCATAAACGCCACGCTGCAGATGAGCGCGGCAACAACCAGTGTTACTATTGCTGTTTTTTCTTTCTTCATTTCAGTTGTCTCCTTTTCCTCTTTTGTGCGTGTTTAGCTAACCACAAGATTTCAGTGTTAATCTCGTGAAATCCCGTGGTTTTTTCACATCAGCTAAACACATACCATATCTCAGAGAATTACCTTTCCGGCTGCTACCTGTAGCAGGAGCAGTGCATCGGCAGATGTGACCTCTCCGTCGCCGTTAAAGTCTCCACGCACCTCGGTTGGCTCCGCAAGCCCGAGTTCGACGTACGGATCAACTCCCGCCATCTTCACCCGGTCGAGTTGTTCGGATGTCACATTGAACTCATCTGAAATCGGTGATACGAACATTTCTGGCTGATTAAGGTATGGCAGCAGTCCCAAACTGCCCTTTATTCGGGTAGTCCAGAATAGGGGATTCACTTTTCCTCCTGGCGGCTTGAAATCGCCAGAATTGATACCAGAAAGATTGCATGCTGTTCCCCAATCATACTGGAAAGCCACGCCCCTTCCGGATTCTGCTGTGCTGTTCCAGACTATGAGAATTCCTGCAAGAGGTTTCTCTTTTACGAAAAGTTCTCCGGAACGTTGTTTCACAATCATGCTCCCCTTTCCGGGGGTTAAATCCAGAAGAACCTGGATAGCATCCTCCTTGCACCAGTTCGGGCATCCAACCCATGTGTAGCTCTCGCCCGTCCCGAGCGGGTAATTCTCACGGATATATCCCGCGATCAGGTAGCCGGACGACAAGCCCGGGCAGATGTGGTTGTGGAGTTCCGCACACTTCAACAGGTCATTGGGTGCTCCGTAACCCCACGAATTTGCAACGCCAGCGATCGTGAACGCGTCTGATCCAAGCGCCTTCTTTGTTGCGTTCCAGCCGTCACCGGTTGTTACGTTCTCTTCAGCGATGTTTACCTCCGTTGTAGCAAATGCGCCATTCTTGTAAACCGCGTAAACGCAGTCCTTTGTCTCGTTATCAAAGATTGCGAACCAGAGCGGCTTATCCACCGATCTGTGGATCGGCAGCAGGTTTCCATCACTGATGGAACATCCTGTGTCCCGTTCGATCGTTCCGATGCAGCACTCTGTCGTGTTACCATCTACAATCGCGTATCCGGCATCGGTCAACACGCACAGACTTGAGCTCCCTCTCGATACCCCTAGCGTAGCCATTGCATCCTGCAGCGCACCCGAGATATCAATTCCACACGGATCGTCTGCAAGCCCGATCTCAACATAAGGATCAACTCCTGCCAGCTCAAGCCTCTTAAGCAGATCAGAGGTCACATTAAACGTGTATATCGTCGATATGAACGTTTCCGGCTGATCCAGATAAGGCATCATCCCCCAGTCCATCTTGATCCTGCTCGCCATGGGGTATGTCTCAAAATCGCTCTCGGTCACATTTGAGACATTGCGTGCACGATCAAAGTCAAACGAGAGGACATGACCGGTTCCACTACCAAGCGTTCCGTTCCAGATGATGTAGATTCCGGCAGCGTTCTCGATATTGTCGTGTTCCGGCATGTTCTTTACAAAGATGCCCCGCTTCCCGACGGTCGTATCCAACATAACCTGCAGCGCATCGTCCTTGCACCAGACCGGGCATGCGATCACCACATACTTCTCACCAGCACCCAGCGGGTACTCTTCCAGCAGATAGTCTGCAAGCATGTAACCGGACGTCACCCCCGGGCAGAAGTGGTTGTGGAATTCCACACACTTCAAGAAGTCATAAGGTGCGCCATATCCGCACGCATTCGCAATCGTTACGATCGTGAACGCGTCTGCTCCGAGTGCATCCTTCATCGCATTCCAGCCATCGCCGGTTGTTGCGTTCTCTCCGTCGATATTGACCGTTGTTGCGTTGAATGCTCCATCCTCGTAGATGGTGTAAACGCAGTCCTTTGTCGCATTATCGAAGATCACAAACCAGAGCGGCTTATTTACCGCCCTATGAATCGTCAGTAAGTTCCCATCTCCTACCGAACAGCCTGTTTCCGTACGGAGTGTTGCGATACACCCCTGTGTCGTCTCTCCATTAACCTTCACATATCCGGCATCGGTCAACACGCATAGACCCGGGGTCTCGTTTGTTGCCCCGAGCGCAATCATTGCGCCCTGCACCGCACCGGTTATGTCGATCGAATCGTCTGCGGCTGCAATTCCGGTGAATCCGGAACAGAGCAGCATAAACATCAAACCAAGTACAGCTATCGTCTTCATATCAGTTACCTCCTGTAAACATTTCAGCATATTCGCGGTAGTCTCCAGTGCCCGCTGGCACTGTGTAGTACATTCCAGTCTCGCCAAGCATCACCGAGAGGGGACGTGCCTTCTCAAAGTCCAGATCCCCATTTTCTGCAAGATATTCATCGTCAACCTCGAGATGTACGACCTTTCCGATGATGATTGAGTACTTCCCCTCGCTGGTAACCTCGCGATCGAGCGTGCATTCCATCCATGCAATGCACCCCTCAATTGATGGCGCGATCACCTTCTTCGATTTTTTCACTCCCAGGTTTGCCTCTGCAAATTCATCCACACTCTTCGGGTAATTTCTCGAGCAGATCATAACCTCGTCCACGAGATCCGCGGACGGGACATTGATCACAAACTCCTCTGTATCCCGGATGTTGTCGAGCGTATCCCGTTTGAGCCATGATGCAATAGCTATCAGGTCAAGCGGTCTTAATATTGGCATCACATTTGCATAAGGCGCTATATTATTATTCCCTTCCGTATCTGCCGTGGAAATCAATACCACTGGCATCGGAAGGAAGTGTTCTCTTTTATTCGGACTCAATATTATATTTATCACCTCTCGACATATATCCCAGCCCCCTTCATCGCATAGTGCTCATCACCGGAACACGGGATGCAGACCGGCTTGCCATCCGCAACCCTTGCACGAGTCGCAATCACGTTCTCGCCGCAGATGGAACACTTAACAGATGCGAATATCGGGGCGTATTCAGGGAGCGTTATCGTTTTGCGCTCGACTATGAAGAGTTCGGAGTCATTCGCGTCGAGTAATTCGACCGCAATCTCGCAAGAAAGCTGCATCAGCCTTGCACTCTCATCAGGTGTCGGCTCTTCACGTCTCACAACAAGCTTTTCGAAGAGCGCGTTTGCTTCAGGATATCTCTCAGCGCGGGATTCCTCGAAAGTGGGGTTGAGAGTAATTCTTATTGCCGTGCCATCTCTCTTTGCAACAGTTACCGCGGTTTTCCCATAATCCTTATATATCAAGGAATTGTTTCCGAAACTGCATCCGGTAACCATCTGAATGCCATCGCTGAAGCAATTGTTGGTCTCAACGATCGCCACAACCTCTTCCATGCCGGTGTTCACAATCCCAAGCTCGCGCATAGCGAGGTATGCCGCCTTGACCCCTAATGCTGAATGGCTGCAAAAATGTCCGTGCAATTCGCCGGTCTTTTCGAGGAGTCCTCGCAGGTCTCCTTTTGTTATCAGTTCCTCGATACTCTTTCGATACGAATCTCTCTTCATCGGGTCACCTTCTGTTGCCTGCTCAATCCGAATGAGCAGGACTGAGCAGGATATGGGCGCGCTGAAATCGTAACTCTCAGTTACAAAAGGGGACACAGATCTGATATTACTTAAAGCTTTTGTAGCATGTAATATGTGTGACTATGTGCTATTGCGCGTGTTGCTGTTTCTTGTCGCCCGTGTGCGTAACTCATCACAAATATTACTGCTACCAATAGAATTCTAACAATCGTCAATGTTATTTTTGATATCATCAGAGATCTATTGCGAAAATGTATTTTTAACAAACTTTATGTATGCAAGATTATGTAATGATTAACTTTAAATATGACTTGCAACATCCGGATGTACTATGACTGACTGGGTCTTGATATTGATTGCGGCGATGGTATGCTACGTACTTCTGGCACACCTGGAGCATAAGAAGAAGATTGACATGATAGACCGGGGACTCTGGAAACCAGAGGAAAAGACACAGAACCCCGAACACAGACTGATCACCGGAGCGTTCTTTCTTATACTGGGACTGGCACTCCTGATGGGATCGTACTCCGTAGAAGCGGATCTGATGGACGGACTGAAGATCTCAGGTCTGCTGACGATTGCGGCAGGGATCGGACTGATGATCGCCTACATCATTGGCAAAAAGACTGTGGCGCTGTTTTGATCCGGGCTCTGGTATATGGGACTTTGTGCATGCCCAATAACGTATGGTAGGAACCGCCGGCTAAGGGCGAGGCAGTTACCCGCATCTCCTCGTCTCAGAACGGTACAGGAAAGTTTTCATTCGTACACGCTTGCGCATCTCATAACCCTTTCGGTACTTGGGCAGCTGTTTGTCTCTGTTTCTGTGGCATTTCAGTAATATAATCCCAGCATTCATGCACATAGCCCATCCTGCAGTATATCCGGGACTGTCACGCCATCCGGGGTTACGTGAGATTCCATGAATCTGTTCAAGTGAGTTGTAGGTAAAATCTGTGTAATCAGTGTTCATCTGTGGCTAAAAGATTTTATCAGCCACAGATTTCACAGATGGACACAGATTAAAGGTTATTTGCCCAAGAGCAAGATTCATTCAAGAGATTTTATGCTATATTTAAGCTCATCCGACCGCACCACCTACGAGGATATGACCCCAACACCACGTAATGCGACAGCCCCGTTTATCCCATCTCGTTTTATACCATCCGGTCAATTTCAGAGCCTGCTGTCTGAATTTCCCCATTTCGAAGTGGCATATATCGAGATAAGGATTTTTATCCAGCTTCAGACCGATATGTCTAACGATTTTCGTGTCTGAAAAGAGTTTTAGCCAGTTCTTCTTCGTAGGGAACTCAGGAGTTTTCCTTGTATTCGGCGGTTGGTCCAGCCCAAAAATTCCTGATTCTGATGGATTCTGTGGTTTTCAAAAGATGTCGGAAGAGACTTATTCATCCTTCGCGTCTTGGCGTCTTGGCGTTTCTCTGATTTAACGCAAAGGCGCAGAGACACA
>JAYEFS010000291.1:0-2516 GCA_034658695.1 Methanobacteriota archaeon
TTCCGCATCACTTCTGATCTTGAATTGTTCATTCAAGAAAGCTAAGAGGTCTGTTAGTTGTTCCGTTCGGAGTGACGTCGGAGTTCCGCCCCCGATGTAGATCGATGCAAAGGAGCTGGACTTGACGTAGTTGGTATCAGAATACCTCATGATCTCCTTTTTGAGTGCGTCCAGATACCTGTTAGCCTGTGTTTCCTCCAATAAACCTCGATAGAAGCAGCAAAAATTGCACAATGAGTCGCAGAACGGAATGTGTACGTACAGTGAACTTGTTTTATGCCTGGTACCTTCTCTGGATAGAAACTTGATCATCTCTTCTCTATCGTCCTTATTTTTTCTCAGAAGTAGTGGGTATGAGCCCAAAGGGCACAATATCTCGAAACCCTTTCTTTTGCTGTAGATATTGTATATCATATTGCTGCATCTTGTATGGTATAGAGACGTTTTAAGGATTGGGTGATTGTTATCCTGTGCAAATATTATGTTTATATACAATATTTAAAAATAATAAAATTTGAAGAAAACTTGATCAGTACAGATGAGTGCTCCTGGCATACCGTTCAAATGTGTATAATGATACGAGTGATATGACAATCAGGATGGTTGCAGCGGCTATTGCCAGTTCAAGATCCCCGCATGACATGTTCAGGTACAACGATATTGGCAGGGTCTCGGTCTTCATACGTGTTGCTCCGGCAAGCATCAGAGCTGCTCCGAACTCGCCGATCCCCTTTGACCAGGTTATGATCCCTCCGGCTATGAGCCCGTTCTTTGACATGGGCAGCGTTGTCTGCAGGAATGCCTGTATCGGATTGCAGCCAAGCGTCTGGGCAACGTATTCGTACCTCGGACTGATCCCTCTAAACGTTGAGCGCATGATCAGCAGCATAAACGAAAAATTCACAGCGAATTGTGCGATCACGATCCCGAGCGGCGTCAATACGAATACCAGTCCCAAATCGGAAAGCCATTCTCCGAATGAGGTCGTGCCAAAGAGGATCAGAAGCCCGACTCCAGCCACAACGGGTGGTAGCGCAAGCGGCAGATCAACGATGGTGTTTACGAGCTCCTTTCCGGGAAAATCATAGCGTGCAAGCGCGTATGCTGCTGGTATCGAGACCGCGATACACATCACAGTGGATACTGCGGATGTCGCCAAACTCAATTCTATCGCAAACCTGATCTCTTCGGATGCGATACTTGTAAGTAAGCTCTGTGGGCTCGTGTGCGTAACGATGCAGACAATCAGCGATAGGACAAATGCAGTCAGGAGTAGTGCAACTGAAATCGTGAGAATCTTAAGCGTTGATTTATTGATCTGCATCTACTTGTGAATCCCTCAATCTCCACGGTGTCATGTCCTTAATCGCATCCATCGTCTGTCTCATTCCAAAACCGTAGTAGACAAGGCGTGGATGTGGGTGCTCCGTCTGTTTCTCTTCTTCGCCGGTGATCGAGTGTGATTGTGCTGCAGGGCAGAATGATCGTTATTATCCTCGCCAGTCTCTTCATCACCATGTCATGCGTGAAACTATCATAAATGTGTTCCGGTTTGAAACTGAGCAAAGTCAAACTATAATAGCGGACAGAGTATGCCGGATTGTTGTAACACTCGTTTGAGATGTGTAAATGTTATGAACGCGGCAGAGTGCGGATCGTTTAGTTATACGGCACAGTCGGAGTGAGGTGTGAAATGAAAAGAACTGACGGTGCAATGTCACCGCCAGCAATCGCATTTCATCATACGTTGATCTTTCCGACCGCAGCCTGCAGGATCATGAGAGCATCCGCCGAGGTGAGCCTGCCATCACCGTTCATGTCGCCTATTATTCGTCCGATTCCCTGCGGGTTTACCCAGTAGCCTTCTTGCGTGCTGTTATCTGCGTCCCAGACATCAGGAACGCCGTCTTTATCGGCGTCTGCAGCTGGAATGGTCTCTGGTGGTGGCGTGGGTTCTTCGCCGCCGATTGTGTACTCGACGAATGGGTAGAACCGGATAGCGGCGTCGTCATCCGCAGTCTTGAAGTACATGTCGCCCATGATGTGCTCAATGGTCTCCGTGTCCAGATCAAGGGTGTCCCCATTGTTTCTGAGAACAATCTCAGTCGAGCTCGCGGTCATAACTTCCATGATGCCATAAGTATCACTGGTATCGATCTCCAGGACATCGTCATCAGCCAGGAACACATACATAAGCTGCACGATATTGCTGTCGGTTCCCCTGAACACCGCATCAACATAGCAGGAAAAGACCGTAACGTCCTCTTCACCGGCGATGTCCGCGGTGTATGTGTATACCCGATCGTGTCTTGAAGTACCTTCACTGGCTGAGATGACCTCGTTATCCAGTTCAGTATCATCCTTTGCCAGTGATAGCCAGACCATAGCTCCTTCAAGATCGATCTCTTTAGCAGTAAGAGTGAACCCTCCACCAAGATCCCATGACTCACCTGTTGACAGGGTCTTCCTGTCGTCGTCCTCGAACTCGACCAGAAGTTTCACGAGTTTATCGGCAT
>JAYEFS010000292.1:0-10789 GCA_034658695.1 Methanobacteriota archaeon
AATTCTGCCAAGGAACGGTATACCCATGTCGGTTGCAGCGCGTTCGCCACCGCCGATCTTGAAGAGATCGATCGCTTCACCGCATTTCGGGCATTTGAACCCGCTCATGTTCTCTATGATCCCGATAACCGGCATGCCAAGCTCCTTTGCGAAAGTCACCGACTTTCTCGAATCCAGCAGGGCGACGTCCTGTGGTGTGGTGACGACGATTGCGTCGTCGATCTCCGGGATCAGCTGAGCGACACTCAACGGTCATCGCCGGTTCCGGGCGGGAGGTCGATTATGAGACAGTCCAGATCGCCCCAGAAGACATCTGAAAGAAACTGCCTGATCGCACCCATCTTGAGCGGTCCCCGCCATACCACTGGCGTGTCCTTGCTTGCAAGCAGAAATGCAAGGGACATGACCTTAACCCTCGGAGGCACGAAGACAGGGGCTATACCTTCTTCTGATACATCGGGATGCTCGTCCTCGATTCCGAGCATCTTCGGGACATTCGGACCGTGGATGTCGGCATCCAGGATCCCGACCTCGTACCCCTTTGCCGCGAGTGTGAGTGCAAGGTTGACTGCTACGGTGGTCTTCCCAACGCCGCCCTTTCCACTCATAACCATTATCTTGTGTTTCACTCTGCCCATGCGCTCTTTTAAGCGTTTTTCCTGAGCCATACTTTCTTCGTCTTTATTCATGATTTCACCGTTTTCACTGTTTGTTACTGTTACTGCACGCCATGCACACCCTGCCTGCCATGCATGCCACTTCCGGATCTGCCATACCCGCGATCACCCTCTGCCCGGCGTATCTTCACGCTTCCGCAGTTAGGGCAGTTCGCGGGTCTTCCAGTGCCATGCGCAACCTCCCATATATACTGGCAGTCATAGCACTGGAACTTGCGCCCCGGAGGCACCGCCATCTCATACGTTCCGCCGTGTATTCGTAGCGCTTTGCCACAAACGAGGGCGCATCCGATCTTTTTCCTTGCTTCAGCCAGGATCCTGTGGAATGTCGGCTGCGAGACTTTCATGAGTTCTGCCGCCTCACGCTGGTCCATTCCGAGATGATCCTTCAGCCGTATGCTCTCCATCTCTTCCATCTTCAGGACCACAACACCAATGTCCTGCAGACAGGTTGCACACGGTCTCCAGTAATCATAATCGAATGATGACTGTACATGCCGGTGGCGTCTCGGTCTTGGCATCAATGAATACATATTCATAATGAACTTAAACCTTTCGGTGGTGCTGTAACAATACCATCGCCGTTAACCGGTACTCATGAACTGTCAACTTATTTGGTATCTCAGAACAGAAAGGACTGTAAATCTTAGAAGCCTACCAGGAACAACGGTAATCCGATTGCGATTGCAAATATAATATTGAATATTTTTATTAAAATAGAATCATTTATTGTGTAAGATAAGAGCGGTAACATTCCATGTCCGTCTTGAACAATGGAACTGGTGAGCAGTATTGAGAATGGGATAAGCCCGTTTGCGAACATCATCACAAAAATCATGTGCGGACCCGACTCAGGTATTATTCCCACAAGCGCGCAAATCAGAAATATCAATATCATATTTGCTTTGACAAAACCTTCTAAGTCTCAATATTGAAGTCCAAAAGTGATGAAAAGCAACGAGAAAAAAGTCCAGAGAAATACCTGCCATAGATGCTTTTTTACATATGTTCCCATATATGTTCCTTAAGGTAATGGTCTGGTACAGTAGCTACAATAAATGCGGTTATCAACAGCAAGGAAAAGAGGGGTATTCTCTGCCAATTCCATGTCTGTGGACCAACAATTCCATCCCAGTTCCCACAAGAAGGATAAAAAGAAAGAAAAAAAGTGTGTATCTGTGTAAAGCCTGACTTTCGGCGAATTGGAATGGCATGTCCTTTTATCGTCACGGAACACATGTAGAATTACCAATGATAACGACGCGATTGAAGAATGGACATTTGAAAAGGGTGGAACGTGTCGCACCCGCTTGACACCTTTTGGGATGTGATTTACGTTTCACCAAAAATCGAGTAAAGAAAGATTAGGAAATTTCTTTAATACTTCTGGTGCGAAGCAGTGACATTCTTCTTCATGGTGAACCTTTTGTAAATCGCATTCTTGACAAGGAACTATTTTAAAGAGAGATGCTGCTTTATCTGCTATTCGGGCACCTATAATACCCAATATAAATAACACAGCAAAGAGGAACATTGCCTCTTTAGGAAAAAGTGCAAGCATCACAAACGCTTCATCCCCCAAGGTAGCAATCATTCCCCCTGCAATGGCGCCAAATGATAACAACCCGTGGACATAAAAAGAGACATTCATAAATGCGCCCAGGCAGCCAGGTGTTGCACCGAGGAAAGATGCAATAGTGTATTGTCGTTTCCCCCCTCCTTTTAATGCCTTTTCCATATCCCCTTTTGTTAAGACGTTTATATAATCAACGATGAGCATCATTACAAAGACAAATATGGTTATCATAACCGAATGGTTGACGACAGACGTTAGCTCTTCCATTTAATACCCCCAATCTTTACTGTATTTTATCTTTCCGATTTTCTATCAGTTCAATAATCCGCCCCTCTATGAGAGAGGCAATGACTATATAGGGCAGCAGCACGACCACAAATAACAATCCAAAGTAATAGACCATCAAGGGCAACAGTGGTATTTTTATAGCCCTGCTGTACAGAAAAGCAGCAATCAAACCGTTTCTCATACCCTGGTCTCGAAGATCTTTCAATAAAGGATACCAGATATAAATAGGTCCATGGCTGATTATCCCGGCGGATATAACTAAAAACCATCCTTTTATTCCAGACCCCTTTCCAACATACTTTGCTACAGTTTTTGGTTGCAAGAGATAATCTATAAGTGCCATAAAAAGGATGACAAGCAGTAATATTGGAATTATCTGAATAAATATGTTTCCGGTCACTTTTAGAGAGTTGTATACACTTTCCGGGTCGAAGAAAAAGAGAAGGAGATATAGAAAAATAACAGAAACCAAAAAATAGAGATCATAGTGTCTATCCCACTTTCTCTTCTCTCCCCCACCTTTGTTTCCTCCTTTATCTTCGGTATCTCTCACGACTTTCATTGAATCACCATCAATGTCGTAACAGTTGCTATGGATACTAAGATGGCAAGAATGAACCCCAGTGAGTTTCTAATAAATGCGAATCGTCTGCCAAGAAAGGCTGCTTCAGCAGGAAATTGAACTATACTAACCGTTACCCATGTCACGATGAATGCAGTTATCGCAAAGAGACTCACACCCTCTTTCATAAGCTCCCCGCCTATTATATAGCTGGTGATAGGATTGCCCGCTGAAATACTCCCGACTGCAGAACCAATTACCGTATCACGAAACAACTCCCCTGTAAATACAGATGCAATAAACTGCTTTGATACGTATGTCAGGAAAAGTCCCACAAGCAGGACGACCCCAAGCAACGTTGGAAGAGCTGACCCCAAACTTTTGAACGCTCGATAAAAAGACATGACACCGCTTTTGGCTTTTTCACCGCCCTTATGTTTTGGATTAATCATACCCTCTTTTTTCCTCCACTGTAAGCCAGAATACTTTCCCCCTGTATTTCAACTTCTTCATTCTTCCGCTTTCCTCCAGCCATTGCAAGCTATCGTGAATATCCCCCATCTCGAATTTCTTGAGCGTTTCTATAACCTGCTCCTCCCTCATTGGATGCCGTCTTATTATTGCTAAAATAGCGTCTTCCGGGTTTGCAAATCCTTTGATAGAAAATTCACCGGTCTCCTCTGCAGCAATATCCACCACATTACCATCACCAAGAATCGCGTGTGCTAATGCGATGGCATCGTTATCCGGTGGGACCGCCCATGGTTCTGCGGGAGGTCTTATCGGGACATTTATATATATTCTGTCGGGTTCTATCTTCTCAAGCCTGCTTCTTATTGCTTCCAATTCCTTTTCCGAGTCATTGATCCCTTTTACTAGCATGACTTCCAGCCATATCCCGCAATCAGACTCCTGCCTGAACTTTTCCATGCCTTCGACGACCTTCTTAAAATCAATCCCGCGATGCGGTCTGTTTATCCTTCTGAATGTTTCGGCAGTGCCAAAGTCAAGGGACGGCATAACAACATCTACCTGTGAAAGGTCATCTCTTACATCTTCCCTGTAAAGAAGCGAACCGTTTGTATCAACAGCTATAGACACATCTGATATTTCTCTGGTCTCCCTGATCAGCCAACCAATGCTTTTGCATAACGTCGGTTCACCCTCTCCTATAAAAGTCACAAAATCTATTTCACCAGCACCATCACCACGACCGCCCTTTACATCTATTGCTCTCTTGATCTCGTTTAGTATCTCTTCTGGTGGAAAGAAGTCCCTGCGCTGATTGGTTATATGCGCGGTCCTGCCAAGCTGGCAGTATACACAGGAATAGTTACAGGTTTTAAGTGGGATCGGATTGACCCCCAGAGAGCGACCAAGCCGCCGTGACGGAACCGGTCCGTAAACCATCTTCATTGTATGCTCACCCATATCTCGGTTATAGCGTACGATACTGCCCCATCTGAGAATTCAACCACTGGCATGGCTGCAACCATCGCCTCGGTGACTACGGGATCATAAGGAATATCCCTGACAATCGTAACCCCGCGCTCCTGGCAAAACTCGGTAATTCTCCTGCTGTTCGCTTCATTGATATCATATTTGTTGATGCAGACGACTGACGCAATCCCGAAATGCCGGGTCACATTGAGGATTCGCTCGAGGTCGTGCAGTCCTGACATCGTGGGTTCGGTGATGACCAGCGCAAGGTCCACACTGGTTAAGGATGCGATCACAGGGCAGCCGATGCCGGGCGACCCGTCAATCAGGATGAGTTCTGAACCTTCCTCTTCTGCGACCCGCTGTGCATTGTTCCTGACAACGGTTACCAGTTTTCCGGACGCTTCTTCTGCGATATTCAACTGTGCATGCGCCATCGTCCCGTATTTCGTCTTTGAGATGAATGCATACCCGGAGACGCGTTCTGTAAGGATGATCGCATCCTGGTCACACACGAACACACATACGCCACAGCCCTCGCAGCGTGTCGGATTGACTTCGTAACCGGACCCGGTATCGGATATTGCCTTGAATCTACATGCTTCTTCACATACTCCGCATTCTATACATTTTGATTTATCAATTGCTGCAACGTTTAAGCCCTTGAACTCCTCCTTTTTCACAATCTCCGGATGCAGCAGCAGATGGAGGTCGGGCGCATCCACGTCGCAGTCAGCAATAACCAAGTTCCCTGCGAGGGCTGCAAACGATGCGACGAGTGTGGTCTTTCCTGTGCCGCCCTTTCCGCTTGCTATTGATATGATCATTGTTGGGTCATCTCTCTTGTTGAGTTGGTGAGTGATATTATATCATTGAAGTTGCGCCGCTGTTTTTATCCCAATGATAATTAATCTGTTCCGTATGAGTTACTATATCTGCCATTTCTATTATTCTATCTCCTGGCTCTCTTCCGCTAAGAATGATTGCAGTACCGCCTCTTTTCTCCAACAATTCCAAAACATCGTCTTCTGCTAAAAGCCCGAATTTTACTGCATATAATATCTCGTCCAGAACCAAAAGGTCGGCTTGTTTTTCATCTAATACTCTATGAGCGATTTTCAATCCCTCTTTAGCCTTTTTGAGATGTATTTTCCAGGATTCCTTGTTCCTTAAAAAAACAGGAGGTCCACAAAGATGCTGGTTCTGCCGTTTTCTGTGGTCGCTATCGGCAGCCTTCGCGTGTGTGGTGTCGCGGGCACCTCTCTGTGTCTCTGTGTCTCTGCGCCTTTGCGTTAAATCAGAGAAACGCCAAGACGCGAAGGCGCAAAGGATGAATAAGTTTCTTCCGACATCTTTTGAAAACCACAGAATCCATCAGAATCAGAAAATCGCGTTTATGTCGGCGCTGAGCACACTCTTGTGTCTCGCTAAACACGTACGTCTTATGTAAATGCAACTGCCAGAATGGGGCACCATCGATCTGAAAAGTCATTTACATCGTTAATCTGCGTAATCTTCGTTAATCAGTGGTAAATAAAACTTTTAGCCACAGATTAACACTGATTTCGCTGGTTTCGCCCACCAAATCGTACCACTGTTTGCAGGATTGGCATCATGTTTTTCAACCGACCAGGAGAAATTAAAAAGACTCAGAAAGACCACCATCTTCTTGTCTTAATCTCGTGAAATCTTGCGATTTTTTTCTGCCTCAGCCAAACACACACCCGCCGTGAACCCCCAGTCAGGCGTCAGTCGCTGCCGGTCGTGTCAGACGGCGTCGGCAGCGTCATCCCGCCGTGTGGCATCAGAAGAACCCGCGCGCTATCACCGTGTTTCACGATCGCGGAATTGAGAGCGCTCTGCACATCCTCTGCTGGCGTGAAATACGCTTTTTTCGCAAGCGCATCAGAGATCGCAGATACGAGATACAGTTCGACTCGTTCGGCAAGAATGGATGTCAGCACGGCTTTGTGACCGCCGAGCTCAAAACCATCGTTCAAGCGAGGCAGCAGTTCATCACGCGGGATATCAAGCCATCGCTCATACACGTCGTTTCCAAGACCTTCCGGGCATTCAGCGACAAGAATGATCGCCCCCCCGTCCATGACGATGTTCTTTGCATTCTCGAGCGCTTTCTGAGACTGGTACAGGTTTATGTCCTTTGGCATCCCGCCCGGGGACGCAATCACAATCTCGGCAGGCTCTGCACGGATCCGGTACATCCGGTCCACATAGAGTGCCCCTGCACGGTGCGCGTCTATTGGATCACCTGCAACCACGTGGGCGATCTCCTTCTTGCTGTTCAGAACAGCGTTCAGTATGAATCTCGATAAACCTGACGTCCCCTCCTCAATATCCTGGCGCACCGGGCTATCGATCCTGCCTGAGACCGCATCGGGATGGGTCATGAGCGCATGGTTCTTCCGGATGCTCGCAAGCGACGACACCCCCGGAAGGAGCGACTTGAGCCCACCTGAGTACCCCGCGTAGTAATGAAACTCGATACTGCCGGTGCATATCACAGAGTCCGCATCAAGAACCGGTGCGAATATCTCAATCGGCGTCCCCCTGCTCGTGACCCCCACACGCCTGCAGCAATCAGGGTCGTGGTCAATGCATGTTATATGATCGTATATCTCCGAGCCGACAAGCCGCCTCATCTCCTCCTCTGTGTGCTTTCTGTGCGATCCAGTCGCAAATACGATCGTGATATCAGAATTGGGAATTGCGATCTCGTTTAAGTGAGAAATCAGCGGCGGCAGCAGTTTATCTGTCGGAGTGATCCTGGTGATATCATTTGCGATGACAACAACACGATCCCCAGGTTGTACGACATCCGACAAATCTGATAACCTGCTTCCGATCGGGTCGTTCAGAGCATCCTCAATTGCAAGCTCCAAGTCATCGACTGCAGGGAGTTCGTTTGGTTCGAGGATGCCTGCGAGGTTTCTGTCAGCTACATTAACAGAGACGCTGCCGTTTCCGTAAGCCAGTAGTATCTTCATTGGTATGTGTTTAGCCAACTACATCCACTAAATGCATTGCTTGCATGCAACCCCGGGGCGGGGTGATGCGTGTGAGTGGGGATACCGATGCAAAGCATCCGCCAGAAGAGCTCACCCCATCTTTTCCAGCTTCCGCTCGAACTCGCTGAGGTCATTTGCAGTTGCTACAAGTTGGATCAGTTCGTCCAACAGTGCGCTGTTTCGTTCGCGGAGGTTGTGTATGCGCTCGGACAACTGGTCCGAGACTGAACCAAAACGCGCTGCAAGCACAGCGATGACAGTTTTCTCTGCACCCTCGCCCCGCCCTTCTACCCTGCCTTCTACCCTGCCTTCCTCCATCAGATCCTCATATAACGGGGATTGTTTCAGCAACTTATCTTCAATCATGTTTTTCACCACCTCTTTTGAGTATTTCAGTCTTGCGAACGTCGCCATGCACATATATGAACTTGCACTTATAAGATTATGCTCGACCGCCCAAATTAACTTTTCCCTGCACTCGGCAAGATCGGCATCCGGCATCAGCGGCGTGAGTGCGTAGAGCCCGGAGAGTTCGTCTTTGAAGACCGTCTTCGACTTCAGTTCCCAAACCTTGATCACATCGTAGTTGAATGTGAATATGTGCTTGTTTCCAACATGCGAACTGTATGTGGTCTCGATTGGGCGGTCTGTTTGTGTGAGATAAACGACGACCGGGTACACTGGCAACCGGTACCGATCCACGATCCTTGCATGGTACGCGAGCATCCGCATCGGCATATTCGAGTCGTATTTGGTCTGGAATTCAACGTGGAGGATGGACTCCTCGTCGCCGGTCATCTTCGCAAGGAAATCCACGAGGCGTTCGTCTGACGGGAGAGATTCTGAGATCTGCTTGAGATCTGGCTTTCTCCCGAGAACCAGCGTTGCAATGTCTGCCGAGAGTTCGGGCGAGATGCACTTTATGGCGGAGTCGTACTGCATGTTGGATGATGGTTGGGGCGGAGGTTACTAAATGATATGTCTCGATTTTCGGTGAAACGTAAATTATAGCCCAAAAGATGTCACGCAAGTATGACACGTTCCACACTTTTCAAACGTCTATTCTTCAATCGCGTTGTTATCACTGGTAATTCTACATGTGTTCTGTGACGATAAAAGGACAGGCTATTTCAATTCACCGAAAGTCAGGCTTCATTGTAGTTGTTGGTGCGTTACTCGAGACGGACACTGTCAATTTTTCCCAGTGAAATCGCCACGCCCTTCGATTATACCGCAGAGTGTGCAGACACGCAGAGGGTTGAAAACGGTCTCGAAACTCTGCGCCCTCCGCGTTCTTTGCGGTGATGTGATAAATCACTTGATTTTCAGACCGTGCCCTCATGACCGCGGTCATTGGACTGATACCGTGCCCCCGTCCAGCACATCCTTCTCGGCAACAGAGACCTGATGCGAGGTTCCTGCGATTGTCACGGTGTACATGTCAGACGGCATCGTGTCGAACTGAGTCTCGCCATCAATCGCCCCGTCCGTTGAATACGGCACGATGAACGTGACTGCACCCTCAGGAGTTGCTGTTGCGGTCTGGGTGTATTCGAATGTTCGCCCCTGATTCGTGCGAATCGGTATTGCGAGTGTTGCTGTGCTGTTCGGCGGCGCGGTTGCCGTGATCTGCGCGCCCTTGACATACTCGAATATCTTGACATAGCCGGTATTCATTTCAACGACACTTCTCGGGAGGTCAGGGTATTTGTCATAGAAATCAGGATCCATCTGAGTGTACAGGTTGTATATCTGCCTGTAACCATTTTCTGCGGTATTCCCTGCCATCGATTCGTGCACCAGTCGATAGCGCGAGAGACTTATTCCGTCGAAGATGTGGAGTCTTCCCTCTATTGAATTGTAGTACCTCATGCTCGGGAAGTTCTGAGGTCCGCCAGACGTCGACACGGTCTGCCAGTACCCTGATGTATCGCCATCCCATGCAGTTATCGCGTAGAACTTGCCTGTCGCCATCTCAACGTCGCTGACCACGTACCGGACACCGAGCGTGTCTGCAATCTCGTTCACCTCATCCTCACTCTGCGCTGTGAAGAACGTGGACGCGCCAGGTGCCTGCGCCACACCGCCGCCGATTCCGCCCTGGAACGGGTTGGCATTCGGGATGCGCCGCGCGATGTTCTCGATCCAGAATCCGTAATCCCACCACGACATCACGCCATACGCTGTGTCAGGATATGGGTACGGCTCGCCTGGTGGGGGGCGCTCGTAGGGTCCGTGGTACGAGAAAACTGCAGGGTCTGGCGCAGGGTCTGGCGTGTTGTACTGCATCCACTCGAGTGAGTCGTACCATGCTGAATTCGGTCCGCCGGAATATTTTGCCTGATTGAGCGCTTGTGATGCCGGACCAAATGGGTACACGAGGATTGCGATAAAGATTACTGCGAGCACGATATATCCTGCGTTCTTTGCCAGATATTGCGGGAGGTCATCGAGCGTGGTACTTGCGCCCTTGAAACCAGCAAGTTCAATTGTTCTCGTTGCAAAATATGCACTCATGAGCGCAACATTCACCGAATAATAGTAACCGAACCGGTTCTGCCCGTATATAGCAAGGAGCATGACCAGCGTCCAGATCAGGGCAAGAATGTCTTCCGGCTTCCATCTACGCAGCACGTAGTAGCCAAGGAGCAAGATTCCGAATAGGGAGAGGTAGAAACCGTTTCCGAAGTTGCCGTAGACCATGCTGTTTCTGCCGATGTTGAGGTGCCCGGTTTGGCGATCATAGAGCATCGAGGAGATCTCTGCGACGGTTGAAGCACCGCCCTCGCGTATTGTGAATATTGTGGTGATGGAACCTTCGATCTGGTTTGTCAACGGCGGCATGACGATGCTCATCAGAAGAAAACCAATCGCCGCACCCGCTATTAAAATTGCGGGGTAGTAATACGGGTTCAGGTCTCTGCGGTTCATCTCCTTTGATATGATATACATCACCGCAAATGCGATGATCGCCACAACAGATGTGGTCACATGCAGCAACGAGTAATTGCCAGAGAATCCTGATTCGGGATGTATCCACGGCAGTATCAAAAGCGCCTCCAGTCCGAACGCGATCACCCCAATCACTGTTATGTATTCGGTTGAGTTGCCCTTGATGTGTTCGGCGATGTAAATCATGATTGCAGAAAGCATGATGACCAGACCAAACATTATCGCGCCGGTCCAGCAGAGTTGGTATGCCGTATACGCAAGACCTGCC
>JAYEFS010000293.1:0-2498 GCA_034658695.1 Methanobacteriota archaeon
GAGCATTCTCCGTTATCGAAATGTCCAATATTTCAGCACCAAGATGCACCTATGATAAGATATCATACCCCATCCATACACACAAAATAGCGGAGAGCCGGTCGGACACTCGAACGCCACACAATGGGACCGCCCCCCGCATTACCACAACATTTAAAAGCGATCAATCCGTATATCGCATGCTGTCAGATATGGCAGCAGAAGGAGGCATTACATGTCACAGAGCAATGATCTGGTAACCGAACGATACGATCCGAAAGGCATGCGTGCGCATGCGTTCCACTTATTTTCATGTGTAACCCTTGTGATCACTGGCTGGTACATGGCAAAGCAGTTTAACATGTGTACGGTAATGGACGCATCCGCGAATGCGTGGCAGCTTATCCCTTACGAAAGTGTGCGATTTTTCCACATGTTTGCCGCGCTCATATTCATCATCGCAGTCTGGATATTCATTCCGTATAATCTTGTAACGAGCGGACATCTTCTCTCCGAGATATTTTTTATACAGGATGCGATCCAGTTGAAGAATCTGGTTCTCAGCCTCTTTGGCAAGGCAGAGTATCCAAGGTTCGTGGTTGTCGATGAGAAGAGCGGTCACTACAAAAACAAACTGCACCCATTCGTCAAGCTGATGGTGATACCCGAGAACATCGCGATAGTTCTGATCGTGCTGTCCGGTGTGATCATGTACGATCCCGAGTTTGTGTTCTGGCAGGAGCTGGTCAAGCCAGCGATTCTCTATGCTGTCGGATACGTCTCGCCGTGGTTCAACATGGCACCGATCGGATTCGTGCGAACGATTCATCAGTGGGCGATGTACTGGTTCGTAGCCGAACTCGTGCTGCACTTCGGATTCCTCGGAATGGACCCGAGAACCATGAAGTACTTCAACGCAGTCTTCGTGAACGGCAGTGAGTCCATGGATCCGTACACCGAGATTATCAGTGAACCGCACAAGGAAAAGCCAGCTAAGAAGGCAAGACACCCAGTGGTCGTTCTGAAGTGAAAATCAAAGGAAAAGCATGGATCTTCGGGGATGACATCGATACCGATGCGATCATTCCCGGCAAATACCTGCGCACGACAGATATGCGGGTATTTGCCGATCATGTGCTGGAAGGCGCCGACCCCAATTTTGCAGGCAAGGTCAAAAAGGGCGATATAATCGTCGCCGGCATGAATTTCGGATGCGGTTCATCCAGAGAGCAGGCAGTTCTTGCGATCAAGCACGCAGGGGTCGGATGCGTTGTAGCGGCTTCCTTTGCGCGCATCTTTTTTAGAAATGCGATAAACATTGGTCTTCCACTAATCGAGACCGGAACAACGATTCCGTGCAAGGAAGGGGACGTGATCGAGGCAGATATCGAAGACGGTATCGTCAGAGTGAAGGGGGTGGGGAGGACAGGTGGAGTTGGCGCAGAGGACGACAGTGGCAGTGACCGCGGTTGTGATCGTGAATACTCTGGAACAAAGATGCCTGATTTCCTGCTCGAGATCCTGATGGACGGCGGTCTAGTATCCCACCGCAAGAAGGAATCGGCAAAGAAGCGGTTTGGCAGGCGGTCGGACGCGTATTCAAAGAGCAGCATTCTCTCAAACGAGGAGCATCTGAACACAATCGTTGATCTGGCAAAACCGAACCAGTCTGATAGCGTGCTGGATGTTGCGACAGGGAATGGGTTTCTTGCGTTTGAATTTGCAAAACGAGTCTTTCGAGTCACTGGCTGCGATATCACCGAAGATATGCTCAATATCGCCGAGAGCATGCGAAAGGAGAGAAAACTGGACAATCTCGCATTCGAGATCATGGATGTGGAATCGCTTGCATTTGAGGACGACTCGTTTGACATTGTCTCCTGCAGATTTGCGTTTCACCATTTCACGGATCCTGTGAAGGCGATCTCAGAGATGGTTTGTGTCTGCAAGAATGGCGGGAAGATCGTGCTCGTGGACGGACTCTCATCAGAGGATGTTCTGAAGAGCGAATACCACAACAAAATCGAGAAAATACGGGACCCATCGCATGTCCGTCTGTATCCGCAGTCAGAACTGGTGAGAATGCTTGAGGACGCCGGGCTTGAGATTGTCCATGCGAGAGGCTGGGGCGCTGACTTCTACTTTGATGAATGGATCAAGATTGCGGACCCCGGAGATGAGATTACCGAGCAGGTCAGACGCATGATGCTTGATTCAATTGATGGCAATAAAGGCGATAGGCTCGATCTCAATCTTCGATTCGAGGACGGGAGAATGCTCTTTACATATTCTACGGTGATACTCGTTGCCGAGAAAGTTTCCTGAGACTGTGACGAAGAGGTGGCAAGTGAGAGAATCGGTATTTTGGGCGCTGGTTGATGTTTCAGCTTATGACTATGGTGATGAAAGGATGTGTATACCCCGTACTGAATTGGTCCCATTTTTGTTTCATTTTAGTACTGGAGCGAAAGCATCTTTCCAATTGGATTGAACCGATTGCTACTGGTTTTTCTTGCACC
>JAYEFS010000294.1:0-2497 GCA_034658695.1 Methanobacteriota archaeon
GCGGAGGCAGGAGATCGCCATACTGCGCACACTCGGTTACCGGTCACGCCAGATTCTTAATCTCTTTCTTGCAAAGGCACTCCTTCTTGGGGTTATAGGAGCGACTCTGGGATATCTCATCGGTTTTTCTGTAGCCATAGCTCCTGGTACCGGACCCGGATCAGGAACGATCGCATCGTTATTCGATGTACGAATACTGGCGATGGTGTTGGTGGCAGCACCCGGCATGTCACTACTCGCAAGCTGGGTGCCAGCACTGATCGCTGCTCGCGAGAATCCGGCAGATATCTTGCGAGCGGGGTAACAGATGCAAACGAAAAAATATCAATATGTGGCTGTTTCTTTGGTTGTTGCAGCAATGTTGGTTTCGGGTCTACATTTTTTCCCATCCGAATCCCAAAAATCCACGGATCAATTAACCGTTCTGTGTGGTGGGTCTTTCAGAGACCCTGCCGAAGAGCTTGCCATGGCATTTGAGGATGAAACCGGTGTACGCGTTGAGATAGCTTTTGGTGGATGCGAAGATCATCTCCCCCATGTCAGGGCGCATGACGTTGGTGACATCTATATAGCCCATACCCCATATATGAAGTACACAGAAGACGCTGGTGCCTCCTTGAGATGGGTTCGTATGGGGTATATTAGCCCTGTTTTGGTTGTGAAGAAAGGCAATCAACAGGGCATTGAAAAGATCGAAGACTTGGCTACGCCCGGCTTGAAAGTGGCTTTACCCAACCCGGAATATTCTACATGTGGCAAGATGCTCAAGGATCTTCTCGAGAAGAAAGGTATCTGGGAGGATGTAGAAAAAAATACAGGCAACGCATTTTTTAGAACTCATGCTCAGGTTGCGACCGCAATAGACGTTGGAGGGCGTGATACTGGTGTGATATGGAATGGTGTTGCTCATAACTGGCTTGAGAAGTTTGAGATCGTTCCTGTGCCGTATGAATATGATCTGGTGATAGAAGTTGGTGTTATCGGGCTTGGTTACTCGGAGCATCCTGAGCTTGTCGAGGAATTCCTGAAGTTTACGGAGAAAAATGGAGGGGCAATATTCAAGAAATTCGGCTATACAAAATCGGTCTCCACTACTGATAATAATGAAGTGGACGTGGGGAAAAGCCTATTTCTTTATTGTGGGGCAGGTTTACGTACTCCTGTAAGTGAGGCTGCTGAGACATTCTCCCTGGAACACGGGGTGGATGTTGATTGTAACTATGCTGGATCAGGTGTTGTCCTGAACCAGATACAGTTGACGAAGAAAGGGGATCTGTTCATGCCGGGCGACGTATTCTACATAGAATGTGCCGAGTCTGACGGGCTTGTTGTATCTACGGATGACGTCTGCTATCAGGTCCCGGTGATCCTCGTAAAGAAGGGTAATCCCAGGGGGATCGAAGGTATTGAAGACCTGGTAAAACCCGGAATAAGGTTGGGGCTTGGCAATCCTGAAGCCATACCTGTGGGCAGAAATACGGTCAAGATCTTTGAAGAGAACGGCATCAAGATGGAAGATGTGAACAAGAACCTCGTTTTCAGCGCCTTAACAGTAAATGAGCTTGGAATACAGATCAAGGTAGGAAAAATCGATGCTGCAATCGTCTGGGATGGAACCTCCCGCCAGTTCGCAGATTCAGCCGATATAGTTGAGATCCCCGGAGATAAGAATGTTGTTTCAACGGTTAGCATAGCCTTGCTCGCCTGCTCCGAAGATTATGAACTTGCTCAGGGGTTTGTAGACTTCATCACGTCAGAGGGAGGACAGCAAATCTTCCGAAAGTATCACTATTCAACTGAGGCACCAGAATGAATCGGGGTGGCAATAAAACGCCTGTCCGCGGCTTAAAGAGCCATCTTTTTAGCGTATGGGTCTTCTTCTTCCTGGCTCTCTTTGTCACCTTTATAGTGCTCCTCATCGTCTTTGACATTATATATGCAGAGAACGAATCTTTTTATGTGGTGTTGCGTTCCACTCCTATCTGGACTGCCGCAAAACTCAGCATGGTAACATCCATAACCACAGTTATTATCGGTATGTTTTTTGCAATCCCGATTGGTTATGCACTTAGCCGTCATCGGTTTTTTGGTCATGCTCTCGTCGATTCAATTGTGGACATCCCTATCGTATTTCCCCCGTTAATCATTGGTCTTTCATTGCTGATCTTTTTTCGGATAGGACCTGGAGCATGGCTGGAAGATAATGGGGTGAACTTTGTTTACCAACCAGTTGGTATCGTGTTATGCCAGTTTTTAACCTCGGTATCGTTTGGAATCCGCACAATCGAGACCGCATTTAATGGAATTGACACTCGCCTTGAGCATGTTGCTTTGACGCTGGGTTGTACCCAATGGGGTGCTTTTTCACGTATTTCGTTACCAATGGCACGCAATGGCATAATAGCTGGAGCTATTCTTGTTTGGGCACGAGCATTTGGAATTTTTGGTCCCCTGATGGTCTTTGTGGGTGCGGTACGTATGCGAACAGAGGTATTGC
>JAYEFS010000295.1:0-2485 GCA_034658695.1 Methanobacteriota archaeon
ACGCGCCGTATTCAGCGCGCCACTTATCTATTGTCCATTGAGGACGGGGTGACAAAAAGGAACAAAAATGGCAAGGTTTTGGGATGTGGAACTCACCCGAATATGGAGAGTTTTCATCACCCCACGTACGTACTCAGTATTGTGTGGACATCTGCATATAAAACCACACGATTACACAAGATTAACACAGAAATCTCGTGGGAATCCGTGTGATCTTGTGGTTCTTACCACTTACTATGTACTGGCACAATCGAAAATCATAGTGAAATGCACCCTGGGACTTTTGTACTTTGCGCCATCGCATCTTTGCGTTATTGTTTTCCAATTTAACGAGAAAGGCGCAGAGACGCGAAGAGTGTTGCCAATCGCGGTCTTCACGTCTTTCGCGTTGTTGCACATCCAACTGACCATTACGGAAATCACTGGATTTTTAGACCGTGCCCTGTGTAATATTGAGAATGTTCGCCGCATATACTCGCACTGCGTAAGGCAACCCTGCCCTACCCCTTCGCAACCCCGATCGGCATGACCTGCGCCACCCTGCACGCAATCCCAACCTGATGCACGACATCCACGACCGCATCACTCGGCTTATAGACCGCTGGCGCCTCCTCCGCAAGCACGCTCGGATGCGTGGCTTTAACTGTGATTCCTTTTGCAAGGAGTTCTTTCTCGATTTCCTCGCCCTTATACTTCCTCAATGCCGCCTTCCTGCTCCCCATTCTCCCTGCGCCGTGACACGCGCTCCCGAATGTGAGTTCCATCGCTTTTTCCATGCCGCAGAGGATGTATGATGGTGTCCCCATGCTCCCCGGGATC
Organism: Methanobacteriota archaeon; assembly: GCA_034658695.1. Classification (GTDB taxonomy): domain Archaea; phylum Halobacteriota; class Methanosarcinia; order Methanosarcinales; family Methanogasteraceae; genus Methanogaster_C. The sequence goes on from JAYEFS010000295.1 coordinate 820, forward strand.
AAGACCGGTTGTCCGACATCTCTGTACGCTTTTGGCACATCCGGATGCCCGGCAGGAAACGCGCGGGTTGCGCCCTTCCGGTGCACGTACACCATCTTCGGCTTGCCGTCGATTGTGTGCTCCTCAAGTTTTGCGACGTTGTGCGCCACATCGTAGACGAGGTCCATCTCAACATCACTGCCAAAGAACCGGTAAAACGTCTCTCTGACCCAGTGGGTGATCACCTGCCGGTTCGCCCACGCATAGTTTGCACCGGCGCACATCGCCGTGAAGTATTCCTGCCCCTCCCTCGACTGCACCGGCGCACATGCGAGCTGCCTGTCAACGAGTTCGATTCCGTACTTCTTTGCGGCTTTCTCGAGCACTCTTAAGTGTTCCGTGCAGATCTGATGCCCAGCGCCCCTTGAACCGCAGTGGATCATGACTGTGATCTCACCATCATGAAGCCCGAATGCGTCTGCGATCTTCTGATCGTAGATCTCACGCACGCACTGCACCTCCAAAAAGTGGTTTCCGCTTCCGAGCGTTCCGAGTTGCGGTCTTCCTCTCTTCAGCACCTTATCGCTCACTTTGAGCTCTCCCGGAAGCGCAATTCGCCCGTTCTCCTCGCAGTGCTCAAGATCCTCGCTCACACCATATCCCTCTTCAACCGCCCATCTCGCACCATCCGAAAAGACATCGTGCAACTCGCGATCTGTGACCCTGAGCCTGCTCTTTGCACCGACGCCCGAGGGGACGTTTTGGAATAGCGCACCGATGAGCTTCTTGATTTTCGGGCGGACATCCTTCTCGGTTAAGTTTGTGCGGATGACACGGACGCCGCAGTTAATGTCAAACCCTACCCCACCAGGACTGATCACACCATCCTCCGCATCAAACGCGGCGACCCCGCCTATCGGAAACCCATATCCCGGATGCGCATCCGGCATCGCCATTGAGTATTTCTGAATTCCAGGTAGCGTTGCGACGTTTACGGTCTGAGTGAGCGTCTCAATCTCCAGCTCCTCAAGCAGCCTCGAGGACAGGAACAACCTGCCCGGAACCCGCATCTTCTCCATGTAGTCTCTCGGGATGTCCCAGATATTGTCTGTGATGCGTGTCAGTTTTGGCATCTCTTTCTTCTGTTGCATGATTGATCACTCTCATGTGCCCGTTCAAATGAGTTGTGGTTGCTGCGAAGAGCGCAATTCTTCTGCTCAGCGCAACCACGAAATCACATACGTACTCAATATTGTGTGGATATCCGCATATAAAACCACGAGATTACACGAGATTAACACAAGGAGATGGTAGTCTTTCTCGTGGAAATCTGTGCAATCGTGTGGTTAGCTAAACACGTACCCCCTCACAGCCGTATCTTCCCCTTGTGCTTCGCATAAGTCGCATAATCGATGTACTTCTTCTCCTTCAACAGATCAGCGACGCTCGGTGCATTGCTCCGAATCTCCTCCAGCCGTTCAGTGACCCGCAGGCTGAACGCATCGCTTCCCGCGCCGGACCCAAACGACGTCACAAAGATCCGGTCGCCTGCCACGGCAACATCGAGGATCGCTGATCTGTTGAAGGAGAAGAAGTACATCGATTATGCGACTTATGCGAAGCACAAGGGGAAGATACGGCTGTGAGGGGGTACGTGTTTAGCTAACCACACGATTGCACAGATTTC
>JAYEFS010000296.1:0-2479 GCA_034658695.1 Methanobacteriota archaeon
TACTATGTGAAGGGCAACAACCTCGATGAAGCGGAAAAGCTTGCCAAAAAGGCTCTCGAACTCAATCCTTCGAAAAAGAACATTTACGGCGATACACTGGAGAAAATAAAAGGAATAGATAGTGACAGAACCGGACATGTGCAGCCCGAAAGAGGCGAGAAGATTCCTGAACAAACTCAGAAACCTGCTCGAATATCTCGATGTCTTCGACAGCGACCTGGATGGCGCGATCCGTGTGGATGCGAACATTTCGCTTGCAGGTGGTGTGCGCGCAGAGGTCAAGAACATATCCTCGTACAAGGGCGCGGAACGCGCGCTCTCATTTGAGATCGTGCGCCAGAGAAACGTGCTGCGCCGCGGCGGCGTTGTTGTGCAGGAGACCAGGCATTTCGATGAGTTGCACGGCATCACGGTCTCAATGAGGACGAAGGAGACCGAGCACGATTATCGATATTTCCCAGAACCGGATCTGGTCCCTATGCAGATTGCAGACTGGGCGCCGGAGATCAAGAAGAACTTACCGGAGCTGCCCGATGCCCAGAAAACTCGGTTTTTGAAGGAGTATGGCATAACAGAGAACCACGCACAATCGTTAACGATCGACCCGATGCTTGCACGCTTCTTCGAGGACGTTGCGCGTGAGATCGATCCGAAGATCAGCGCGTCGTGGATCGTAGACGTTCTCACAGGGGAACTCAACTATCGTGATCTCGAAATCGGTGTATTCAGCTCAGAGAACATGATCGAGATTATCAGGCTGTTTATGGATGGCACGATAACGGAGAGGGGCGCAATCACGATCATCCGGACGATTCTCGACGAAGGCGGAACACCGGCAGAGATCGTGGCTGAAAAGGAACTTGCAAAGGTCAAAACAGATGTCGTTGCATCCGCGGTTCTTGAGGTTCTCGAGGAGTGCGCCAATGCAGTCTCTGACTACCGTGGTGGTGAGGAGAAAGCGCTGAATTACCTTGTCGGGCAGGTAATGAAAAAGACGCGAGGGCGCGCCGATCCACCGAAGGTGCGGACGCAACTGCTCGAGGAACTGGCATCCGAAGATCAGTGATTAGCCGATCAGCGGTTCCGAATTATGAGATGAGCAAGCAACATCGCTGCAATCAGCATAGCACAGCCAAATCCGGACAGTCCGGTACTCGTGTCTGTAGCGGCATCGGTGGGCTCGGTCGCTTGCGGTTCAGTAATCGTCGGGTCTGCAATCTCGCGCACCTCAACTACCGCTTCCGCGCTTGGATAGCCTTCCTTGTGCGCGAGCACGAACAATTTGTCCGTAGCGTTAGGCGTAAATCTCGCAATCCCGCGTTCATCGGTTTTCTGCTGGAAGTTGTCATGCGTCGTTGAGAAGAAGACGGTCGCACCAAAAACCGGTCCCTCCCGTGACGTTACGAGAACCTCGAGTGTCTGATTGACCACTGCAACACCCGGCACATCAAGCGACAACACGTCTTGATCGGCTCCAGATTCCTCGATTCCGGACTGCGCAAGCGCTGGCATCGCAATTGCCATGACCATAATCAGAACTGTGACCATAACCATGCTCGCACCCGGCAACCACCCAAACTCCATTGACTTCATATTCAACTAAAGTCGCTACAATAATATATGCCTTGCGCCAATACAGTTGCATACTGCCGAGGTGGCAGAGCGGACTAACGCGGCAGGCTCGAGACCTGTTGTTCCCTTGGAACACTTGGGTTCGAATCCCAACCTCGGCGTAACTCATGATACAGGTTCACCATGAAATTCGTTGTGCTGCGAATCGGACACCGCCCTATGCGAGACAAGCGCATAACCACGCATGTGGGGTTGACAGCGCGTGCGCTCGACGCAGACGGCATGCTCCTTGCGGCGGATGACCCCAAGATCAAGGAGAGCATCGACGATGTGACGAGCGCGTGGGGTGGGGATTTTTTTGTTGAGATCGGTGTTGACTGGAGAGATGCGATCAGGAGATGGAAGGGAGAAGGTGGCATGGTCGTGCATCTCACCATGTATGGCTTGAATCTGCCCGATGCGACAGGAGAGGTTGCGGGTCGCAATCTCATGATCATCGTCGGTGCTGAAAAGGTCCCGCCAGACGTCTACGATCTTGTCGATCTGAACGTTGCTGTCGGAAATCAACCCCACTCAGAGGTGGCTGCGCTGGCACTCTTTCTTGACCGCCTGCAGGGCGGGGAGGAGCTGCGCGGGACGTTTGCCGGAGCTAAACGCGAGATCGTTCCGAAGAGAAATGGGAAACGGGTTGTCGAACTATAAGGTCACAAAAATTTCTGATTCTGATGGATTCTGTGCTTTTCAAGATATGTCAGAAGAGACTTATTCATCCTTCGCGTCCAGCAATTCTAATTATGGCCCCACCCACTCAAACTGCCGTGATTGCTCACTCAAATTTTTGCTCTCGAAGCGCATCACCAGTCACAATCTTATTTTCGACCAGACCAAATGCAATCCAAATCAACCG
>JAYEFS010000297.1:0-10662 GCA_034658695.1 Methanobacteriota archaeon
CGCCGTATTCAGCGCGCCACTTATCTATTGTCCATTGAGGACGGGGTGACAAAAAGGAACAAAAATGGCAAGGTTTTGGGATGTGGAACTCACCCGAATATGGAGAGTTTTCATCACCCCAGGTGTGGGCACGATTAAGATCGCTTGCGGTGCTTAACCGAACACAGATGCAGTATGCCTCATATCCCAGGTGGTTCTTATGTAGTGAAGTCCCCTGATAGTGGGTTAGGTATGCTTCACACCGCCACAACTTGAGCTTTTTCAAATCTTCGAAACCGTAGTGTAAGCAAGGCGTTGAGTCTTTGTTTGTGGATTGTATCAGTTTGGTTCAACCGATAAAAAAAGCGCAGTTTATGCCGGTGCTGAGTATACCTGCGTAGTTACGAAATTTGAAAGTCTCCTGTGTGGATGGACAAAACTTATGTGTATAGAGATTCTACAGTGCACACCGGAGGCGAACCGGAGGCGTTATCAACATGACTGGTACGGAAGAGTTACAGGTACAATCATTGCAAGATGAACTTGAGGACTGTAAAGCACATAACAGAGCACTGACGATACTTGCTGGCGAAGTTTCGATGATACTCGACGAAATGGCAAAGACGGACGAGGCAAAAAGTATCTGCAGGATTATGGGAAAAGATGCTGGAAAGCGTCTTGGCAAGAGCACGAAAGTGCATTTTGGAGCGATTGCCAAGGTGGAGGAAGCTCTGGACCTTCTTCTATATCACACCGAATTGTTGCGCGGGTATCATATTGAGATTGACCATATCGAAAATGGCACGATCTACATCAACGTACTCTCGTGTTTTGTGCGAGACATTCTCAAGGACCGCAAACTCCTGACAGCATCCCCGCTTTGCAGCATCACGCGCGGGTATCTCGAAGGAGCATTAAAGGAGCTCACAGGAAAAAATGTGAACGTAGAGATTGCGTACGGAGACGTGGACGGTGTGTGTCGGGAAAAGATTATCATCGAGTGAACTGTTGTAGATTTTCCTACTGCACCAGATATCACTCTCGTATCACCTGACGTTCCAGCGGCAGAAGCGGTGTTTGACTGAGACTGTAGCATCTCAAGGAGTTAGCAGGAGTTTTGAAAACTTCACAGGATGATCTTTGTGATGGATTGAAAGAATGGCCCACCCGAAGTTGTCCGAGTTAATCCGTATAATTTATGCGATCCATTCAAAGATATCGCTTTGTGGACGCAAAGCAACACCCAGAGGTATCAATCTAACAGTATGTGTCTAACACTGGCAACCCCTTCGCTAAATAACATTTATATGAAAGTAACCATACCAATAAGTTGGAGATGTTACCATGCCCAACACCGAACAGATGCGGATAGATTCATTGGAAGATGAATTAAAGGATTATAGAGCCCTTACCAAGGCATTAACGATACTCGCTGGCGAAGTTTCATGTATAATGGGTGACATGGAACAACTAGAAGACACCAAAGACTTCTTCGTGCTTATGGGCGAAGCTTCGGGAAAACGACTCGGGAAAGCGGCAAAAAAGCGTTTTGGCACAATTGAAAGCGTGGAAGAGGCTCTCGACACGTTCATCCATCACACAGACATGTGGTATGGATATGATATGGAAATTGACCACATAGAGGGTAACACGATATACATCAATATATTTAAATGTTTCATACGTGATATTCTCAGGGATCGCAAACTCACGACCACGTCCCCGCTCTGCAGCATCACGCGCGGGTACCTCAGAGGAGCGCTGGGGGAGCTCACCGAAAAGAGTGTGGACGTGGAAATTGTGTATGGGGACGTAAATGGTGTCTGCCGAGAGAAGATCGTAGTCAAGTGATGGATGCAAAGATCAAAGCGATTCTCATAGCAGAGGGTTCGGCAGAGATTGATACAGAGATGTCTGGCAGCCTATCGGCGTCGGTGCTGGCATCGAAGTCAACTGCAGGACCTAGCGCGGGGGTTGCCTCATTCTTCTTCGAGTCGAATGGGCACCGTGTTCGGCTGGATGCTGTGAATGACCCGGAGGCACTTCTCAAGGTTCGTCGGCTGAACCGGGGGGTGGCAGAGGCAGATCACACTGTGCGCGTGGTTGATGCGCCACAATATCAACAGGAAGAGGGGTGGAAAGGGGATGCAAAAGCATATAATTCCCTGCCACTGTCAGAACCGCCCACAACCTCCGCCACCAGTACAATGCAATCTGTTCAGGAATCGGTAAGCAAAGATTCCCGCAGTGAAACCGACGAGGTTGCAATCTATTACGGCGAAAAAGAGCTCGTACGTGGCAGAATTGAGCCCGCGCTGCTGCACTGCCCGGGACAGGCGTACATCACCATGAGCGAATCCTGTGTATTTGACTGTGCATTCTGCCCGGTTCCAAAACTTGCTGGCAGGACCAAATCCGTAGAAGAGATTGTGGAGATGGTTGATCGTGCGTACCGGACAGGAGAGTTGCGCGCGATTGCAATCACATCAGGAATTGAGCGTTCACCCGGAGAAGAGGTCGCGCGGGCTTGTACTGTTGTGGAATTACTCACAAAGCACAACGTCCCGATCGGGGTATCTGTGTACCCGACCAGTGACTCGTCCCCGCGTCTGAGAGCGGCTGGCGCTGTTGAGATTAAGTACAACGTGGAGACCATGGATCGGAGAATCTTCAAGCGCGCGTGCGCTGACATGGATCTCGATTTTGTGCTTGCATCGCTTGAGGAGGCTGTTGCAATCTTCGGTAGGAACCGGGTCTTCTCGAACTTCATAATTGGTCTCGGGGAGTCGGACGAGACCGTGAAGAGTGGTGTTCGGGAGCTTGCCGGGCTGGGCGTGATCCCGATTCTCCGTGCGCTCAATCCCCACCCGCTTCGCCCTGACCTGAAGGATACCTGCCCGGATGCGAGACGTCCGGATGCAAATCGACTGCTCAGGCTTGCACAATTCGAGCGCGAGATTCTGGATGCATGCGGCTTGCGCGCAGACGTCGCGGAGACCATGTGCCTGCCGTGCGGGGGCTGCGATCTTGTGCCGCACCGGGATGTATGAGAGCAGGAGTTATCCGGGTTGCTTCATGAAACAGCGATATCTTTGAGATAGGCAGACCACACTGGACTGACTCCTGCATGCCCGCCTTTGCACAAATACGCCTGGAACGATTAGAGTGGAGATATACTGGCACTCTTAAGCCCTGAATATCCAAAGTCTAAAATCTATCGAATAGGCAAGAAATGATTGTGGAGAAGGTATTGAAATGAACGACAATCTAATCAATTTCAAAAACATGGACTGGGAGAGTCCCGCACCAGGAATTCGGTACAAAGTGTACGTCCGGGACAATCAGCGGATACGGCTGGTGGAGTTTTCACAGGATTTCAATGAGCCGGACTGGTGCACCAGAGGGCACGTTGGATATGTTCTGGAGGGGAGACTCACAATCGATTTCGATTGTGAGCTAATCGACTTCATGTCTGGCGATGGGATTTTTATTCCCGAAGGAGAAGAGAGCAGGCACAAGGGCACAGTCGCCAGAGGCGAAAAGGCGTTGATAATTCTATTTGAAGAAGTGTGAGCATCCTGTTTTAGTATTCACGCTCCCCCGAACCACTGGTCAAGCAATAACTCATGCCACTGTGGGGTAACTTCTGTCAATGGCGCGCTCTCGTCATGGATGTCCGCATCAGGTCAGCCATATACCTGGGCGGCGTATGTCCGCACCGATCTGGGTTTGGAGGAGGCAGGCAGCGAATCAGCTGATCCCTTCCAAGCAGTCAGTCATGAATATGCAGGTGAGGCACAGGGACTGCAGGTCTTCGTGCCACTCTGATACGTACCGCTTGTCATACGTCCCAGCGCACGCATCGGTTGAGGTTTCATCTCTGTTCATCTCAGAGATATATCTCTCACAAGAGGTATAAATAGGCATCCGATCGCAGGGAGTTGTAGAGTCACAGGTGACACATCATGGCCAACAAAATGAAAAAGAGAGCTAATCCGTGGGCGTATGTCAAACGGAAGTACAGACTGAATTCTCGCCAGATAGCGATGGCTAAGGAACTTGGGATACGTCCCAAAAAGTTCGGAAGCATGGCTCCTAATAAGTCTGAGCCATGGAAGGGACCGCTTGGAGAGTTCATCGAGGAATGCTACTACAAACGGTTTAAAGACAAGGAACCGGAGATATTCAATCCAAACGAGAAGAATAAAGGTAAAAAACAGAAATAATTTGATGAAAGCGACCAACCAAATTATTAGGTGGTACGTGTTTAGATAATCACAAAATTGTACATATTTTCACAAGATTTCTGTGTTTCGCCTTAATTAACCACATAAATTCAAAAGCAAAAGCTACCGCTCCCGTATTAGATCATCCCGGGCAGATCTCACAGTGTTCGTCCTCCCTGATCTTCCTGCAGATCTCGCATATTCTCATCATCAGGTCATCGGTCTCGCCTCTGGCGATATCGGCTGCAAGATTGGCTATAACGCCCTTAACATCATCCTGCAATTCGATCTTGGATCCCCTTTTGTTAGATACATACTGTGAAACCGCTGCCTGCGTGATTCCAAGTATCTCTGATATCTCTTTCTGGGACATCGCCTTCGCGAGTTCTTTTGCCAGTTCGGATCTGATGGCAGGGAGCACATACCATACCACGTTTTCGCAGGGGACTTTCATACTACGATCACAACCTTTATATGCTTAACAATTGTTATGTCAACGATACTCGTATATAAAAGGAGACGTTGTCGTCTTCGAAGTGAACGAGGTGATCCAGTGAGACTAAAATCATGCACCAAAAAATATAGAAAGGACACACACAGAGCGGTCCCTCCGGAGGAGACGCTCTCCCGCATCGAGTCGAAGATGGTGGCGGCTGGCATAACAAGGGTTGCTGATATAACAGACCTTGACAGAATCGGCATACCGGTCTTCTCAAGCATCAGACCTACCGCAGATGACGGCGCAATCTCGGTCTACAATGGGAAAGGTGCAACGCCGGCAGAAGCCAGGGTCTCGGCGATGATGGAGGGCATAGAGCGCTACTCGGCAGAGGTTCATGACAGGGAACTGGTGAAGGGGAGGTTCTCGGAGTTGAGCATTGACAGAAACGCTCTTAATCCTGGTGAACTGATCCTGCCGCGCTCATCAGACCACGATCAGAGTATTCAATGGATCATGGGGTATGATCTGGTGAATGACGAGGAGATAATCGTGCCTGCCGATGCGGTATTCCATCCACTCCCGCTTTCCGGGTGCAATGGCGCACTCTTCCGGACGAACACGAACGGTCTGGCATCAGGAAACGAGATCGAAGAGGCGATATTCCACGGGCTTTCAGAGGTGATCGAGAGGGATGCATGGTCGCTTGTCGAGGCGTCTCGAAATACCGGTCCAAACATCACAAGCCCCGAGAACGGGATGATCAGAGATCTTCTGGATAGATTTGCGGATGCAGAGGTCTCGGTGCAGATCAGGGATATGACAAGTGACATTGGAATCCCGACGTTTGCTGCTGTCTCAGATGACACTCTACTGAGAGACCCTGCGCTTCTCACAATCGGGATGGGGACTCATACGGATGCGCATGTTGCGATGTTAAGAGCGATAACAGAGGTTGCCCAGAGCAGGCTGACCCAGATACACGGCGCAAGAGAGGACACAACAGTTGCAGAGTTCCGGAAGAAGATTGGCTATGAGCGGACAAAGAGGATCAACAGATACTGGTTTGACATATCTGATGAAACCAGAGAGAGCAACTTCAATTGTGGCACATCGTTTGAGAGCGATGATTTTCTGGACGACATAGAATACATGATCAAGAATCTCGGAGACGCCGGTCTGGAGCGCGTGATCGTTGTGGACCTGACAAGGGACGAGATCGATGTTCCCGTTGTCAGAGTGGTCGTTCCGGGACTGGAGGTTTATGCGATGGATTCTGAGCGGATCGGGACGCGGTGTAAAGATGAAAGGAACAAGAATCGCCGTTTTCGTAGGTCCAAGCGTGGCTAAGGGGACTGCAAAGGATATCCTTTATGCGGAGTATGATGTAGAATACCTGCCGCCTGCAAAGCGAGGAGACATTTCAAAAGCGGTTAACGATGGCGCAGAGATTGTATGTCTTATAGATGGCGTATTCTTCCAGGATTCTGCAGTAGCTCACCGGGAGATCCTATATGCTCTTAAGAACGGGGTTAAGGTGATCGGATCATCGAGTATGGGGGCACTCAGGGCATCCGAATTGGATCTGTATGGGATGGAGGGGGTTGGACAGATATATGGGTGGTACAAGAGCGAAAAACTCGTATCAGACGATGAAGTCGCTCTCTTCTTTGACCCAATATATTTTAAGCCCCTCTCTGAACCGCTGGTCAACATACGGTACAATCTTGAGATAGCAGAAGCAAAAGGGGTGATCGACGGGGATGCCTGCAAGAAGCTTCTAAAGATCGCAAAAGTCCTGTACTTTCCTGACAGGACATACCAGCGGATACTCGATGATGCAGAAGGCGTGGTAGATGGTGAGGCGCTCAAACGTTTCAGGAGGTTCATCGATCAGGAGCGGCGGGATTTGAAGATGGAGGATGCAATCAAGGCGCTGGAGAGGATAAATGAGATATGTGGGGTTGTAAAATGATTATTAAATTAAAAGCATTTGCAATTTTCGGAGAGGTTCTCGGAAATGAACGTAGCGTCGAACTGGGTGGAAAAGCCACTGTATCGGATCTGCTCACCGAGCTGTGCATACCTCCTGGTGATGATGCATACGATCTGATATTCGACGGATCCGGCATGATCAAGAAGCATGTGCATATACTGGTAAACGGGAGGCATATCCAGTCCTTAATCGGAATTAAGACTGAACTTGTGGATGGCGACGAGGTTGCGATATTCCCTCCGGTGGCGGGCGGTTAGAATGATTAAGATCACAGAAGAGGATTTCACAATCGATGATATTATTGGGAAAGCGAAGCACCCTGATTCCGGTGCGATCGTCACATTCCTCGGCGTCGTGCGGGACGACGAGATCGTTGGCATGGAGATTGAGGCGTATACGGAACATGCCGTGCAGGAACTCGGGCGGATACGAGACGAGGCACTCGAGCAGTTCGATCTGACCTCGCTTGACATCATCCACCGCACAGGAACGCTTGCTGTAAGCGATAACATACTGCTCATCGTGTGCGGCGCTCCGCACCGAAAGGATGCGTTCACCGCATGCGAGTATGTGATGGATGAATTGAAGGAACGGGTACCTGTATGGAAAAAGGAACTATCAGTGGACGGTGGGAGATGGGTGAATTGAGACGAACTCGTATTTTGTTGTGGACACTGTGCTGCTGTGTATGTTAAGAAGGATGGATAAATGCTGGCAGAAAACGAATTAAAGAGGTATGGACGGCAGATACCACTATTTGGAGAGGGCGGACAGGAGCGGATCAGGGATGCAAGCGTCTTTATCGCGGGCGCCGGTGGACTTGGCTCCCCATTGGTTATTTATCTTGCGGCAGCAGGTATCGGCAGGATCGCACTCGCGGACTTCGACACGGTTGACGTGAGCAATCTGAACCGGCAGATCCTGCACTGGAACGACGACGTTGCGCGGATGAAGGTAGATTCCGCCAGAGAAAAATTGGTAAAAATCAATCCCGATGTTGAAATAGACGCCATATCAGAGAAGATCGATGAAGACAATGCCTTCAAACTTGTTGGCGGTTCTGATCTGATCGTTGATGCGATGGATAACTTTCGTACAAGATACCTGCTGAATAAGGCGGCGATAGCAAGGAATATCCCACTCGTCCATGGAGCGGTTCACGGATTGGTCGGACAGGTAACAACGGTAATTCCAGGAGAGACACCCTGTTTGAGGTGCATATTTCCAGCTGCCCCTCCAGAGGACATTTTTCCGATCATCGGGGCAACATGCGGCGTCGTGGCGAGCGTTCAGGTGAACGAGGTTCTGAAGTATATCACAGGCACCGGAACTCTCGCATCGAACAGACTCCTGTTCTGGGATGGATCGAATGCGACAATGAGCGAGATACCGATAGAACGGGATCCCGGATGCGTCGATTGCGGGGTTTTTCAGCAATCGATCCACTAACTCACGATTCCATTCTCTTCTACCCGGAGTCCTGCCTTCTGCTACTCAGAGTCAAACATAGAGCGGTCGTCAGGATCGCTGAAGACGACGTATTCCGCATCGAAGAATTCGGGGTCGTACTCTTCACCGACCCAGTCCAGCAACTCTTTATTGTCCTCATCGTCCGGGTCTTTCAGTGCATCCAGTATATCCGCATAGCCGCCTACACCACCACAATCCTCGGGCGGGCATGCTCGCTTTCCTTTGAGGCATATCGGGTATGAAACATCCTCCTCTCTCGGAAGTATCTTCTCCAGAAGTATCGTGTGCTCCCAGCAATCTCCAAAATCGTACAGATAGTTGGCAGACCTGCTTTCCATGGAAAAATGCCTGGCGATCTTTCGTTTTTGTTCCGGGAGAATATATCTACCAAATTCGTCGTCCGAACGTCCTATAGTTAACTTTAAGCTGCTCTGTGGGTCGGGCACCTCAAACTCGTGAAGATGGCAGCCAGACCACTCCCTCACATCTTGAATTGCAACATGCAGGTCCCGGAACGTGTAGTTCTCAGGAACCTGTATTCTCCGCCAGATCGGTGGTCTGATGCCTTTGAGTGTGATCTTGAACTGATACACCTGCTCAAATTCGTCTCTGTGATCCTTGCCGTCGTACAGAGCCCAGTCTTCGTCCCAGTCATCATCATCAATGAAATACTCGCCATACTCCTCGTCAAAGGTGTCCTCCCAGCCAAGCTCACCTCCCGAGAGCGCATTCATGATGGCTCCGGTAGGGGCTATGATATCGAGCACTTCCAGAGGTAGATACCCCTCATCAGCCCTCCCCATAATTATCCTACCGATTGCGATCTGGCATATCTTGTAATCGGCATATTCTTCTGAAAATACGTCTCTCGCATCTCTAATGTGTGGTATCGCTCGTTTATCCTGCTGTCGCACCATGCAGTCAAGGAGATGGAACATATCCACGTTTACGTACTTCCAGTCGTATGTTGTCGGGTCAAAAGGTCCGTCCGGCAGTTCTGACATGTACTCGTCCAGCAGCCTGTTCAGGAATTCAATCGACCTGTCGCACCGTATCTCGCCGATGGTGCTCAATGCATCGGCTGTTATGCGATCCACTCCACTTCCTTCCCTGATCGGATGTGCAATCCTGTATTCCACCTTTTTTATCACTTCCGGAATGCACACCTCTCCTATTTCCTTCAAGGCGTCTTTGGCATATTCGCCCAGTTCGGAGTCTTCCAGTGCATCGACGAGTGGGGTGATCGCGCTCTCATCTCCGATTTTTCCCAGCGCGCAAGCCGCAAAATGACTGCTCCAGCTGTCGGTGTCGTTTAACACCTTTATCAGCTCGGAAACAGCAGGTTTTCCAATTAACACCAGTTTATCCACGACTTTTCTCAGCTCAGCTTCTCCCTCTTCTGAGTAACCGACTTCATCGTACTCTTTCAGATCTAAGGTCAGCTTGTTGATCGTCTCTTCGATCTTGTTCTCTGTTCTTTTGCCTTTTTTGGGCATGGCACCACATCCTTTAACTGATCACAGGATGCGGCGTCTGTGGGCATAAAACTTTGGAACATGTTCAATAGGGCACAACCGAAAATTCCAGTGAACCACACACGGAGACTTTTGTTCTTTGCGCCATCGCGCCTTTCTCGTTATTGTTTTCAAATTTAACGAGAATGGCGCAAAGGCGGGAGAGACGCGAAGGGTGTTGTCAATCTCAGTCTTCACGTCTTTTACGTTGTTGCACATCCAACTGACCATTACGAAAATCACTGGATTTCCAGACAGTGCCTCCACTGTACCAATCGATGTGCCAGAAATGTTGTGAATCGATCTTTCGCTGTGCCGACATGTTATATGAATGTCCGACTGAGATATTCAGAGAGGAAAGTAGATGTCATTTATCATATTACAAAAACGTGAACTTGTCCCAACGGTCCATCAGATGGAGATTGCTGCACCGCGGGTGGCAAAGAAAGCCATGCCCGGGCAGTTCGTGATACTACGAATCAATGAAAACGGAGAGCGCATACCGCTCACAATCGCTGATTTTGATGTGCAAGCTGGCACGATCACCTTGATCTTCCAGGAGATCGGGAAAACGACCCGCCAGCTTGCATCGCTTGCTGTCGGCGGTTCGATCGCCGACGTGGTGGGACCGCTTGGTAACCCGTCCACAATTGAGAAATTCGGGACCGTGGTGTGCGTGGGCGGCGGCGTCGGGATTGCGCCGATCTTCCCGATTGCACGGGCACTGAAAGGGGCTGGTAACAGGGTAATTTCGATAATCGGAGCTCGGAATTCCGACCTCTTGTTCTGGGAGGACCGGATGAATGAAGCAAGCAGCGAACTACACATCACAACTGACGACGGTACAAAAGGACACCACGGATTTGTTACCGAGGTCGTGCAGAATCTGCTCGAACGCGACGGACGCGGCAAGCATGAAGAGCACGATGAGCATGAAGAGCGCAAAGAGCGTGGCGGACACAGTGGGCAGATCAACAGGGTGATTGCGATCGGTCCGCCTGTGATGATGCGGGCAGTTGCCGGCGTCACAAAACCGTT
>JAYEFS010000298.1:0-10654 GCA_034658695.1 Methanobacteriota archaeon
CGTTTTTTCACATACGCGAGGGAACTACCGTTAACGACCACAGAAAACGTCAGAACAGCAAAAATCTTACAAAAGGTGACCACCTATTGATATTTGTGAAACGCGCCGTATTCAGCGCGCCACTTATCTATTATCCATTGAGGACGGGGTGACAAAAAGGAACAAAAATGGCAAGGTTTTGGGATGTGGAACTCACCCGAATATGGAGAGTTTTCATCACCCCACACTTCACCCGACAGATACCACACGATACCGGATAATCGCCTTGAGAACAACAAATCCATCCCTGACCGGACCGAACTTCGACTCGCCGGCACGCGGCCGATACGCGATCGGAATCTTCTTGATCCGTAGATTCAGCCGCACAGCCTTTGCTGTTATCTCGGTCTCGATTCCGAAGCCATCCGACTCAAGCTTCATCTGCGAGATCGCATCTTTAGTCATGCCGCGGAGTCCTGAGAGATTGTCGAGTCTCGCACCGTACAACACTGAAAAGAACGTCCTCGATAGCCAGTCGCCGACTCTGAAGAGGCGCGGAAGCGAACTTTCCGTAAATTCCATACGTTCGCCGATAACAATATCGTAACTCTTGAGCGCATCGATGAACTCTGGGATGCGCTCGACCGGATATGTGCAATCAGCGTCCAGAAAGAGAACATCATCGTCCACATAATCGAAAGCCACCCTGAGCGCATCCCCTTTGCCTTTTTTGTTGTCGAATATGACCTCAATTCCCATCTGCTCCGCGATATCAGCAGTTCCATCGGTGGAATGCCCATCGACCACAACGATTTGCTCAGAGCAGATGCTGCGTACGTGCTCAATGGTTTCTCCGATGGATTCGGCTTCATTTTGGGTTGGGAGTATGATTGTCACCATGATATGGATACCTGATCTGTCTGTTGCAGGAGAGGCACGTCACGACTACGCAGGTGCCGCTCAGCCTTATTCTACATGTTCTGCCCGGAACAAGATACTTTCCGCAGTGCTTGCACGTTCTGTGCTTCAGATGGGCGGGTATGCGCACCCGGTGCCGCATTCCGATCCGTTTTGCCAGATGCACGTAGCGGTCACTCAACTCGGGACGCACATCAGACACCGATTCCGCGAGCTCGAAGAGCCGCTCGATCTGCTGTTTCGCAATCTCTTTAATCCATTTCTTCCGGTGTTTTCTGGACATTGGTGGTTTGCCATTCAGTGATTTTTGTGTGTGGTGCTCGTACCCTGCTCTTGACATGATCCGCGGGTGTCATAACACTACCGAACTTTTGGATCGGTAGAATATTCTGGTGTTCGTGTCCGATGGTGGTGGCTTTTGGAATTATGGCAGCAGTAATTGAGCGAAGACTGCGAAATACGCAAGTATCGGCGGAGCCAGCATATCTGTTGGCCGCGGCGTGCGGTGATAAGTCTTATGCACCAGTCTCATTAGATGGGGGCGAGTGATCACGCTTCTTATCTTCTATAGTCTGCCCCGCTGTCACCTGGCTCCCGCCGCCATCTTTATGCCGATTGGGGGCGTTCAAGGAGCTTGCAATGTCCGGAGAGGATGCGAAAGAATACTTCAGCGACGAGGACACGGTTGCCAGATGGTGGAATCCCGGGGACGGGGACTCGTTACTTGCCCTGCATTTCAAGAAACAGGTACGCTACGTCACCGAACAGTTCGACTGGGTGGGAAAAGACGTTCTGGATGTGGGAACCGGCAGAGGACGGTTCGCAATATCCTTTGCACTCGAGGGCGCCAACGTCTATGCCGTGGACATCTCTCGTGAGATGTTACAACTGGCTGAAAACGAATCCGATGAGGCAGGCGCCAGGATCGAATTCCATCAGGGAGATGCTGAGAATCTGCCGTACGCTGACGAAAGTTTTGACATAGTAACCTGTATGGAGGCGATTATGCATCTGCCGGATCCACAGAGAGCCATACACGAACTGGCAAGGGTTGCCAGACCCGGCGCAAAGATCATAGTCAGCATGAATAACGCAATATCCCTGACCAATTTCGTTCTCGCAGTCCAGTTCCATGTTCATCTCTACCGCATCTTAAAGAAGAGACCAAAAATACACTGGACATACATGACAGGACGGTTCAGGCGGTTCCTTGGCGAAGCTGGTCTGGCAATAGAGCGGTCGTATGGGATAGGCATTATCCAGCCCGAAGCAGAGCTGTACATTCTTCCTGGTGTATCTTTGCCGTTGATTCCGGAATCATTCGGAATATGGTTCCTGGAACGTGTTGAAGAACGATTCAGACTTGGCGAGGGGTCTCTGCAGAACGTTATGAAGGCGGTGGTCTTTGTGGCGGGCAAAGACTGAGGGGAAGACCACCATGTAGAGAAATCTCAGTATTCCACAAGCTTTATGCAAGTTGTTTTCGTAATCTCACAACTGAATGGTGCATAATTTGGCGGACGGAACACGAAAAAAAAGAGGAGGGAATTATATGTTTGCTTTGACTCTGGTTATAATCTGTATCTTTGCAGGAGCGATTGGTCAGAATTGCTGGAAGTTTGCGATGTCCAATATGGATGAGATCGATGACATTGGAGACCTGTTACAATTCAAGGCGTTATTCGAGATTTTCACAAATAAATGGGTTCTATTAGGGCTGGTTTTGTATGCGGGATCCATGGTTCTCTGGCTGGGTGCTTTGTCCACGCTGGATGTCAGTTTTATGTATCCGTTGCTCAGTATGGGATATGTTCTAACTGCGATACTTGCATTTGTATTTCTAAAAGAGACCATACCAATAGAGAGATGGTGCGGGATTTTTCTGGTGGTGGCAGGCTGTTTTTTGATTATCCGGACGGTATAGTTTTAAAATGAGCAGATTAGAAATGAACGTAAGGAATGTGACATTTTCCTTGATTTTGGCATCATTCTTTCTGATTTTAAGTTATGACAGACTACATCAGTGGGATGAGCCGTTTTATTTATATAACGCGGCATTCGTTCCAGCATCAGAATATACTACATTTTTAACTGCTAAATACGGCCATCTTTTCTTGTTAAAAACATTTATTGGCTTGACCGGAACCGGACTCGGTGGTTTGTTCTATCTTGACCTGATCTATGCGTTGATGGTCTTATGTTTTGTATTTGTATCGTTTATGGTCTTAAGAGATGTTATGGGCAACAAGAATAACGCCCTTTACGCGGCAATCATTCTGATGTTCCTGCCACTCACGTTGTTTCTCTCATTCAAAACATTATCCGAGGTTCCAGCACTTCTATTTGTTTCATTGAGCATGTTATCGTATGTTTCCGGATTAAAAGAGGTGCATAGAGTGAGATCGATATTTCTGCTCCTGGTTTCTGGCATTGCACTATTTTTTGGGACACTATGCAGGCTTGACGCGTCGGTGATGTTTTTCTCATTTTTTGTCGCGATGGTCGCGATACGCAACGATAAATTTAGCATCCGGAAGATGTTTTCGTCGTTTGTAGTCGTATGCATGGTTTTCTCTGCTCTTATTCTGGTAGAAATAATTTTATTCAATACCAACCCATTTTATCTGGCTTTTGAGGTTAATAATACCTGGCACAGCCCATTTTATGCAAATTTTCTCAGGTTGGGGTATGTGGGTGGCATATTCTCCATGTTCCTCGCTTTATCGCTGTTCAATTACAAAGAAACGGATTTTAAGTTTGCTTTGATATGGTTTATGGCTGCAAACAGCCCCCTATTAATCTTGATAGATTATATAAATATAAGACATTACTATTGCTGCATAATCCCATTTTCTATTCTGGTTCTGACAGGGTCAAAAGAGTTACTCAAAATAGTGAAAAGATCCGGACTGGCTGAAAAACCAATCAAGACCGGTTTCGCATGCTTATTTGTTCTCATGGTGGTCGGGAATACGTTGTTCATGGAATCTTTTATGGAGAATGAACTCGATGAACGTGCACATACCCACCTATTCAAAGAGATAGACACTTTGTACGATGATAGAATCATTTTAATACCTTATGCATTCGTGGATTACAGTTTCCTGAAGTTTGCATTCCCGGATGAAGAGGTATTCAACGTGCAAAGCATTGCGGGTACAGAAGAAGGATATGGCGGCGACTATCTGGGCGACACCGCTTCACTGGAACAATTCACTGATGCGACGGTATTGTACATCTCATGGCGCTCCCAAAGAGATCATCTTCTCTTCAAAGACGAAGAGTACGGCACATACAATTACAGCTGGATAACACGGGATCCTCAGATCAAACTGACAAAGGTTCTCGAAGAAGGTGATATTCGCAGGATTCGGTATGAGGTATACTCAGTCAGAATCACGTAAACGTCTCTTTCACATACCCAATCGACCACCCGATCCACTCGATCAGTATGACCAATGGCACCCGGAGAGCCACGTCCAAGGATTTCGTCTCATACAGGCATTTAACCGAGAAAAAAAGCAGAACAAATAACCCCATACCGACAACCGCAAGGAAAATCGATATACCTGCGAAAAACAGCATAACCATTGCCAGACCCACAACCGGAAGACTGAATCCAGCTAATTTGTGCATCGGTTTGACCATCTCCTCGTATATCCGCCCTGCCTGTACCCGCCCCCTCGAGTAAGCGATCATCCGCATGAAAAACAATTTCGGAGTGTCCCAATGCCTATAATGCCACACAACAACGTCCGGCGCATCGATTAACCGTAAACCTCTGAGCCGTATCCTGTGATTCAGGAGGGCGTCCTCTGCTGTCGGGATCTCATCGATAGGAAAAACCTCCCTTAACACCTCTGTTTGGTAAATGGAGTTGCAACCGCCAATGCTCTCAACGTCCATTGGAACTCCGAGTCTTTTTGCGTACGTTGCGCCTGCAGAAAAGATTGTGTGAGAGAGCACAAAGTCAATCGCTTTGCCAAACGAAACAACGTCATCCGGTATGATATTCGGTCCGCCCACGCCTGCCACAGCCCCCTCCTCAAAATATTTGAGCGCGTTCGCAAGCCACATCTTATCAACGATACAGTCAGCGTCAGTGAAAGCGACGTAGTCCCCGCGAACATGGCTGAGTCCCACGTTGCAGGCAGCAGCTCGTGACCCGCCTTCCTCATAAAATATCTTTGCGCCGTATCTCTCTACTGTTGCGACGGTTCCGTCCCTCGAGTGACCGTCCACGATTATGATTTCGCAACGGTCTTTTGGATACTCCAGACCCACGAGAGACTTCATGCAGTTTTCTATCGTCTCCACATTATTTTTTGTAGGAATTATTATTGAGATTACTGGGTATGGTGTCATAGATCCACAACTCCGCAGACTATAATAACTCCCGCAACATTCCGCAGACCCGGAATCATCTCAAAGACCCTTTCCAGAACCTCCATCCACGTAAGATACCCGGCAACTCCTGCTGGTATCGCCTGATGAGGAACAAAGCCCATAAACCCCTTCTGCGCAACCCTGATCCCCGCTTCTGCGAATGCCCCTGTGAGATCGTCCATCGAAAGATCCTGGTGCGTGAAGTCATCGCCACGAGATCTGGCAGGCTCGGAACAGGCATACCCCCTGAAAAGTCTTGCCGCGAGCCACTCGATTATTTGCATAAGCTTTGCCCGGTATTTTGCAGAAAAATTGCCGTTTGGTACCGATACAACGATTTTGCCACCGTCACGGCAGACCCGCCTCATCTCCCGTAATGCCGCGGGCACATCGTCCAGATGCTCAATCGTGTTCACAGACATGACGAAATCGAAGCGCTGGTTGCGAAACGGCATACGTTCGGAATCGCCCTCGGTAAGGAAGAGATCTCCTGGACGACCTCCTGGATGACTTCCCGGATCCCCGGAATCGGTCGTCTCAATCTTCTCATTTCCAGTCTTCCCAGTCTTCTCAATCTTCTCTCGCAATCTCACAAGCATTCCTCTCGAGATATCCAGCCCATAAAGCTTTTCCGACGATTTAATCCAGTGAACCGTGTATATCCCGGTCCCGCACCCCACCTCAAGGACTGTGGATTCACAATCCAGACCCGCGAGCTTAGCCATCGTCTCCGCTCTTCTTGATATGAACCGCTTCCTGTATTCATTCCCCCTTCCGCACGTAACACCCAGTTCAAGGATATCAAAGTTGCCACAGGAATCGTAGTAGTTCTTCTGCGCTATCTTATTATTCATCGGTACTCAGTCCAGTCCCCCCTCATTACCTTCTCTTTCTTCCTGTTGTAAACCCGCGCCGTGTAGAACCGCCTTGCGTACTGCGCAAGCCTGTCAAGCGGGCTGTTGTACCTGAGGAATCGTCGGGTCAGCCGGTTCCGCCTCAGCCACAGGTCAAATCCGGCGATTCGTGACTCGCTGTAAGCAAAAGGGTGCACCGGAAGATAATCAGGAAAATCCCCGCCCCCATCCACTCGCGCAGGGGCAGGGTCCAGCGCTCCGGTTGCAAGAGCAAGCCTCAAGAGGGGTACATCCGCCACGGGAAATCCCATAATCTTGCTTGCTACCCGGTCAAGTTCCAACACATCAGCCCCTGCCAGTATCATGTCCAGCCGCTTCGGGTCGCCCATCCGCATACTCCCACCCTCAAGCCCGACAGTCCCATCGATTATGGCAAACATCCTGCAGTTCACCCTTCTCAGATTATCGAGGATCTCAAGCAGTTTTAGAGAGAGTTCGTTGTGGTATCTCTCCCGGTATACTGGCAAAAGCCCGAACAGGTTCTTTGTTGCGCACGAGATCACCGCAAAGGTGTGCGTATGCAGAACCGAGGTGTTGATGAGCTGCGAATCATGCAGGATGAATGGGAGTTCGCAATCGTCCCTTGGTAGCTCTTCGATCGGTATAAACGGGACATTGTGTCTATCGAGTAGTTTCGTTATGCCGAGTGCCGCAACCGTCCCCACAGCGGGCTGCAACTTCAGATCGCCCTCAATTACACTCGTATTCTCAAAACCCCGCGCTCTTAAGTTTCCGAGCAGCGCATCCAGAAACCAGATCGATGTGTTGCACCCGGGCCAGTTGCGATCGTAATTCGCATTGATCTTGATTAATGTCTCGTTCTCCGGGCGTAGCTTCCGGAACTCCGGCGTGTCAAGCGCCTTTCCGAGATCTCTGAAAAGCGTCTCTGGTGAGGTCTTGTAGAGGTAAACCATGGCGTCTCTCATCCTTGTATCACAACCTTCACTTTCTCTGTCCATACACGCAGAACCTCTGCTTTAATATATAATGATCTGCCCGTCGTGAGCGTTGAAATAACTTGTGATCATGGACGATCGCCCAAAAAATACAGACGAATGCAGTTCATCGCTTCCGGAACCGTGTAATAGCGCGCGGAACATCTCCACTCACGCCTATTGCAACGTCGGTCTTTAGGATGTGGGGATGCTTAACACTTTAATTAGAAAATTTCTAATAATTATCAGGTCATACTATAGATAACCAAAAACTTTTTAAGACAATACTCATATTTTGTCTTACCATATAACATAAGGAGGTAAATAAGTAGTGGAACGAAGAAGACTCTTGTCTATATTAACTATAGCAGTTGCTGGTCTTGCAATAGTTGGTATAGCAATAGCAGCAATACCGCCACCACCAGCAAATCAGGATCTGGGGATATACGACACCGTCTGCGGAGAATTCGCAGAAGATGACTGTAGGGCTTGTCACAGTTCCGGCGTTCCGGATACCCACCACCTGTTGGTACAGAATAAGGGCTACGAATGCACAGACTGCCACCCGGTTCAAACCGATTCCGATGGTGGTACAGGCGTTGAAGTAATCAGGAATTGTGTGGTGTGCCATGAGGCATCACCGCACCATGGGGCACCGGACGCTGTTGCCAGACACTGCAGTCACTGTCACGGTAGCTATGTTGACGACTATGATGATGGGCATTCGATCCCCACATATACTCCGTCACTGATAACTCCGGATACCAGCTTTAGAGCGAAGGACAATGCAACCGGCAAGAAATGGGGTGGCTGTGAGGCATGTCACGAATCCGACAACGCAGCGACACCAGCGATTTATAGTAACCCTGATACGCACCACAATCTTGGTAATCTTAGCATTGAGTGCGATATATGCCATGGCAATTCTGATGAGGCTCTGCTCAATATCAGAAAGTGTGAAGAGTGCCATGGTGTCAGGTCTCTGCATAATATCCAGTACGACTACACCGGTACCAAGGGCCAGCTCGGATATGGGCATGTAGGCGATAATTGGGACTGCACGGGATGCCATGCATGGTATGTGGCATACAGCGATGCACCGCAGACAGGACCGATAATCCCTGGTATCGATAAGGTACGTCCTGCCAGGATCGTGGCTGGTGAGGAAACAGTGCTGAACATCACCGGTACCAACTTCCTGAATACGGTGGGCGGTGTCAACTACACGTCGGATGTGGTTATTGATACTGGTGGAGAAAATATCACACTGGCACCCGATTCCATAACGGATTCAGAGATAGTGGTGACCGTCCAGGCACTGGATAGCGGACGTTACGGGTTGTATGTGGTCAAGAGTGAGATGCGGAGCAAACTGGTGACAATTACGGTTGCGCCTCCGGTTACAATCGATTCAGCCACAATCAATGGTGATAACGTAGTCATCAGTGGTTCAGGATTCAGCGAATACGACTCATCATACAATGAGTATCTCGGTGTTACCGTTGAATCCGGAACTGGTGCTGCGGTTGATTGCGCAATTGGCTCGTGGTCAGATACCATGATCGTGGTTACCTGTCCGGATGCGAGAGCAGGTGATCTGGCAACCGTTGATGCCCTGTACGGTTCTGACTCTACCGGGCTCAGTAGACCAGCCAGCCCACATACATAAACCGCCTGAGCCAGAGCACTGCTCAGGGGTTAAATAGGGATCTGATATCTGATATCTGATATCAAATCCCTATCTTTAATTTTTAGTATGCTATAAAATAGAACTTAATGGAGACCAATGTGAACAAATCATTTTTGACACTTATAACAACGTCTGTAGCGATCAGTATCATATTATCAGGTGGAACAGCTTACCCGGAAGAGCCGCAACGCGACGTCATCATCGGATTTCACCAAACGCCTGAGACCTCCGGAAGAGTATCGATCCGGAGCGAGAGTGGTATCGTTGTAAAACGTGAGTATCGCTTAATCCCTGCCGTGTCTGCCCGTTTATCAGAGCAGGCAATATACCGTATGAGAAAGAATCCGGGGGTCGCATATATTGAGGATGATGTGATACTTGCGATAGCAACCGATGAATACGTAAATTCCTCGGGTGTGAGCCACATCAACAGCGAAATGGCGCATAACAGCGGCATTAATGGTACCGGGGTTAAAGTGGCAGTCATTGATACAGGTGTGGATTATACTCATGAAGACCTGGATTCTAATTGTAAAGGCGGTTATGATTTCGTGTTCAACGATCCTGCCCCCTTTGATGATAGCTACAATAGCCATGGCACCCACGTAGCAGGCATCATCGCTGCTGAGCGGAATGGGATTGGTGTTGTGGGCGTAGCCCCAAATGCCGGCCTCTATGCCGTTAAGGCGATGGACGGTTCCGGCTATGGTCTTGCCAGCTGGGTGATTGCGGGCATTGAGTGGGCGGTCGAGAATGACATGGATGTGGTCGTTATAAGCTCTGGCACCGAGGAGGACTCCCAATCACTTCGAGATGCCTGTCGTAATGCCCACGATTCCGGTATGCTTCTGGTGGCAGCGGCTGGAAACACCCATGGCGGAAATGTGACCTATCCAGCCAGGTACGACTCTGTGATAGCTGTAACCGCGACCGACCTGAATGGTAGCCGGGCACCTTTTTCGCCAATAGGTCCTGAGATTGAGTTGGCTGCTCCGGGCGTGAATATACTCTCCACTACCAGAGACGATAGGTATGGCTACTTGAGCGGTACGTCCCAGGCAGCCCCTCATGTGGCAGGAATCGCCGCGCTCATCATCTCAGCCGGCATGAACGCCGAAGAACTCACAACAGCAGCAGATGCGGCAACCGCACTCCAGATGGCGGTCGGAGCGACCCCCCAAACCAGGGATGCAGATGTGAATTGCGACGGCGGGGTGAGCTCGCTTGACGCATTAATAGCCCTACAGAGGTACCCGATTCAAATTAAGTGGTGGCATAGGCATTATCGAATAAATTGATGATTTATGATAATTATCGTAGATGCGGATTTCATAAATTTATGCAGATGTTGCCTTGAATCAGTGTAATCCGTGTTAATCTGTGGCTGACAATGGCTTTTAGCCACAGATTAACACTGATTTACACAGATTGAGGTTTTTATGCATATCTTTCAGAAAGACTGAAGATTGGGTTTTCACCATACTTTTTGCTGGTTCTAACGTTTTCTGTGGTCGATAGCAGTAGCCCACCCTCACGTTGTAGTAATCGTGGGCGACACTCCTTCTTCTTTGCGTCTCTGCGACTTTGCGACTTTGCGTTAAATCAGAGGAACGCAAAGACGCGAGGGCGCAAGGGCGCAAAGGTTGGAAACCACAGAATCCATCAGAATCAGGCTTTTTGAAGTGGATACCTACAGGATGTGATGTAAGGCGCCCTTCAGAACCGTATAACCTGAAACCATAATCTCTGTCACCACACTCAATCCATGAACCCGATAGTAACTCGATTCTTTTCCTTCTATCCGCGTTTCACCATTCTCCAGTACGCATCTG
>JAYEFS010000299.1:0-2461 GCA_034658695.1 Methanobacteriota archaeon
GCGGTGAAGAAACTCGAACGCGGCTTTTTCACGGCGTCTGATTACACAGAATACCAGGAGAAGTCTAAGTCGTTGATCAGGCAGGGCGTGATCACAGAGGATGCGCTTTCTGCAGCACGCATCGAGCGCTACGTGATCGGTCCGGTCTTCAATCTCGATTTCTTCTATTCGCCGATCGAGGACACAATGAGTCCGATCGAACTGCTCGGAATCGACTGGCGGTTCGAGACAAGCCTTGATGGGCATGTGCGCCTGCCAGCGCCGCAGCAGATGACGCTTCTGGAGGGGCAGCAGATTCCGGAGTACACGGTCTGCGGGCACAATTCGGCGACGCTCAGAGAGTCTCTGCTCGAGGGGGCATTCGAGCTGGCAGAGAAGTACGTAAAAGCCACACAGAAGCATTATTCACCGGGAATCATCGGTCCGTTCTGCTTGCAGACATGTGTGGATAAGGATCTGAATTTTTATATTTATGACGTTGCGCCCAGGATCGGCGGCGGCACGAACGTTCACATGTCGGTTGGGCATCCTTATGGGAATACGCTCTGGCGAAGAAACATGAGCACGGGAAGGCGGCTTGCGATGGAGGTAAGACGGGCTGTTGCGGCAGGAAGAGTTGCGGAGATTGTGACGTGATATTCAGATCAGTTGGAATGTGAAACGATTGAAGAACCGAGCGGCGGTATCATGGGGGCTTACGGTCTCGTTTTGATACCGCAAACTTCAAGGAGGACTAACAAATGGCACGATCTCGACTTTCTGTGAAACGTAAATCGCAGTCCAAAATGAGTCACGCAGGTATGACACGTTCCACCCTTCTCAAACGTCCATTCTTCAATCACGTTGTTATCATTGGTAATCCCACATGTGTTCTGTTATACTCAGCACCTGCATAAAGTGCGATTTTTGTAATTGCCAATTTGGCCATGAATGCACAAGACCGAGGCACACACCATATGATCGCCAACCAGGAGGTTTATTTAATCTTTGCGTCCTTGCGCCCTCGCGTCTTTGCGTTTTTATTCTTCAATTCAACGCAAGGGCGCAAAGGCGCTAAGGGTGTCATCTCTATTGTCATGTCTTTCGCGTGTGTCAACACATCACTGACACATTTGCAAAAAAGCTCAGTTTGTGGCGGTGCGAAGTATACGATGAAAGGACATCGCATTCCAATTCACCGAAAGTCAGGGTTTACGGAAATGGGGCGGGAACATACGATCGCTACAGAACTTCTGCCACCATGTCGTGAGACTCGCTTTCAAATGGATCAATCGTCGCAGCCAGAGGAAAAGCTACAACTGGGGTCAGTTCAATCGTTTTCGAGGGTTTAATCCACTCCCGAAGCCGAAGATCTATCACTCGCTATACACCCGAGTCTGTAGAGGATGCGCTTCTGATAGAAGCCGGATGAGGGACATCTTCAAGTCCGGTTCTGTTGCGGGGCTTCACTATCAACCTCGGGGTCATTACCCCAAACAAGAGGTGCGCTACGTGCCCTACTTGACAGAAGACCCACTCCGTGCTCTCTGTGGTTTTCCAAAACCCATTCCAGAAGATAATAAAAAGTCTCGCTAAACACATAACCATTTTTGTGATTTTGGTCTCTGTTGGCAACAATTATCATCTTCCGTTGTGACAATGCTTCACATGGAACTACTGTATCTGAATGAGGGCAATGTCAAGGAATTGCTTGACATGAAGGCAGCGCTCGGCGTTGTCGAGGATGCGTTCAGGGAACATGGTATGAGGAGGGTGCAGATGCCTGCAAAATCGTACCTCTACTTCCCGACGGGTGATCTCCGCACCATGCCCGCGTATCTACAGAGCGCAGGGATTGCGGGTGTGAAGATCGTCAATGTGCACCCGGGTAACCCTGCAAAGGGATTGCCCACGGTGATTGCGGTTGTTGTGCTGAATTCAATTGAGACCGGCGCCCCTCTCGCTGTTATAAGCGGCACATATCTCACAGATGTGCGGACCGGTGCGGCAGGGGGTGTTGCCGCGGATAGGTTGGCACGACGTGATGCAACGGTCGTTGGCATGGTCGGCGCAGGGCGGCAGGCAGAGACCCAACTGCGTGCGATCTCTCTTGTTCGCGAGATTGAGACCGTCAAGATCAGTAGCCGCTCCGCTGCAACCTGCATCCGGTTCAGAGAGGCGATCGCGGATCTGGGATGTGACATCGTGATCGCGGAGAGTGTGAGAGCGGCATGCGACTGCGACATACTGGTCACAACAACGCCTGCGAGGACGCCGATTGTGGTAGATGACTGGGTGCGGGAGGGCACGCACATAAACGCCATCGGTGCTGACGCAAAGGGCAAAGAGGAGCTTGATCCGAGGATTCTCAAACGATCAACGATTGTGATCGATGATCCTGCGCAGGCGATACACTCTGGCGAGATCAATCTCCCACTCACAGAAGGGATCCTAACAGTCGATGACATCTGTTGCACGCTCG
>JAYEFS010000300.1:0-10582 GCA_034658695.1 Methanobacteriota archaeon
TGCTATGAACTCACAAAGGAGTTCCGCGAGAAACTGCCATGCAACTCGGGTATGGATTATGATGGGTGGAACGAGTACTACCAGAGCGATGTCAGACCGCGGCTTGGCTGATCGGATACGCGAGGCGGGAAAATCTGGCTCTGGCAGTTCGCGTAATGTCGGGGTGAGCTACCAAAGACCAGAGACCCGGGTCAGCACGGCTCGATTGTGGACGGCGGCTTGGACGAGATCGCATAAGCAACCCATGTCACGCCACTAATCTCGTTTGCGATCCTGTTGCTGATCTTCTCCAGCAGATCATACGGAAGCCTGACAAAGTCCGCGGTCATCGCTTCGACTGATTCCACCGCCCTGATTGTCACAATATGCCCGAGCGACCGCTCATCCCCGAGAACACCTGTTGCAAGATCGTCTCCGACTATTGCAAACGCCTGCCATGTTTTATCATAAAGCCCCCAATTCTTCAGTTCTTCTTCAACGATCGCACCACTGTTGCGGCATATCCTGAGTTTATCGGGTGTAACCTCTCCGATGATCCTTGCTGCAAGACCCGGACCCGGGAACGGGTGGCGTTTGACGATGCTTGCGGGTAGTTCGAGTTTCTTTGCAACTGCGCGCACCTCATCCTTGTAGAGGTCACGTACCGGCTCAATCAACCGCAGTTTCATCCTCTCAGGCAGCGCTCCGACATTGTGATGTGATTTGATGCGCGATGCAAGATCAGAGGTTGCTGCGCTCTCAACCCGGTCAGGATAGATCGTGCCCTGCGCAAGAAAATCGACATCCCCGATCCGAGCGGCAGCCTCATCAAAGACGCGGATAAACTCAGCCCCGATCACCTTTCGTTTCTCCTCAGGATCACTGATCCCGCGCAGTCCCTCTATAAACCTGTCCTGCGCATCAACCACCTCAAGATTGATCTTGAAATTATCTTTGAATGTGTGTACGATCTCTTCAGTCTCGTTCTTCCGCATGAGACCATTGTCAACATAAATGCAGGTCAGTTCATCCCCGATTGCGCGGTGGAGCAGTACCGCAACGGTTGCAGAGTCAATTCCACCGCTCAAGCCAAGAATCACCCTGCAGTCCCCCACTGCCTCTTTAATCTCGTCGATCGCACTGTTGATGAACGATTCCGAACTCCAGTCGGAATCGCATCCACATATCGAAAAGAGGAAGTTTTTGAGTATCTTCTCGCCATCTATGGTGTGCACAACCTCCGGATGGAACTGGATGCCATAGATACGCTCCTTTCTGAATGCTGCAACTGGAGACCCTGCTGTGTGTGCGATGATGTCAACATCCGCGGGCAGGCTTCCGATCAGATCCCCGTGTGACATCCAGACAGTCGTTTTTTCGCAGATTCCCTCGAAGAGATCTGATCTGTCATCCACAAGCAGTTCGGTCTTCCCGTATTCCCGCATCTCCGTGTGTTTAACATCCCCGCCCATAGCGCGTGCGATCAGTTGGGCTCCGTAGCAGATTCCAAGCACAGGAATTCCAAGATTAAATATTTCAGGGTCGCATACCGGGGCATTATCCGCATACACACTGGACGGACCTCCCGACAGGATGATTACGCTCGGATCCATATCCTTGATCGCTTCTGGCGTGGTGGTGTGCGGGATCAGCTCGGCGTATACCTCGAGATTCCTGCACCGCCGCACGATCAGGTGACTATACTGCCCGCCAAAATCCATGACTGCTACGAGTTGCTTCTCCATATCATGACCTCTTCTGATTATGCCACAATCATGAGATCGATTGTTTAATAAATGATTCACGCGAGACTCGAATACATGCATGATCGCAGCGATCGACTATGGCAGGGGGAACCTCCGTAGCATTCACAACGCGCTGATGATGGCAAAGACCCCCGATGCCTTGACAATAGTATTGTTATCCTGTGTGTTTGCCCCGTATGTGGTGTCACTGCAATGCGTGTGGTTGAAGAAGTGTTCTGCATGCATATCTTTCAAAACTTTAATAAAGGTTTTTAACCGAAAAGTTAAAAACACGTTGCTCGAAAATGGATTGGGGTCTTTGTTATGGACAGAAAAATGTCGAGGAAAAAAATAATGAAATTGCTGCTTGGGAACGATTTTAGTGGAATGGGAAAAGATGAGAATCACCCCCTCATGAGGTTTATCGATGATAATGTAACTTTGGATGAGTTGAACAACAAACCGGAACGGACTTTGTGGGAAAGACTCGAAAAAGAGAATCGTATCTATAACCACGTTCTGGTTTTAAATTGCCTCAATTTTGTGGAAGAACTCACTCCAGATAATCCAGCTGAAATCAAAACAATAAGAAGAAAAATTACAAAATGCAAGGATGATCATCGGGAGTTCTACAGTACATTGGAAGAGTTTCGTATTGCAGTGGCTTTCAAATCGAAATCGTGGTCTTATGAATTTGAGCCAGAAGTAGGTGACGGAGATTTTGATCTGGTTGTATTTAGCGATGGTAAACGAGTATATATAGAAGTGTATGTTCCAGATGGCGATACCTCAGATGTCGGTAATTTAAGAGATAAAATAAATAAGAAACTGTCTGATTTTGACGAAACTGAGGGAGATTCTGTATTTTTAGTCAATGTTGGAGCACTCCCGAACCTAAAAGAATATATTGAGAATGCAATGGAATTTGTCGATGAAAACCAAAAATTGGCAGGAATTATATTTTATAGCTATAATTTAGATATAATAATAAGGCAACAAACAAATAAAACCATCACGCATAACTATTGGTTTAAGTCTCCAACGAATTTCATTTTCAAAAAAATGCTCTACACTGTAGGCGGATTTGAATACAAATTCTATGACTACCCGAAATATGACTTCCAACATGAATTGTAATACGCGATTTCATGAAACGAATCACCGAGCATCATATTATTGCCGACGTTTATAAGTGTAGGTGGTGAGAATTATGGAAATAGAACGTGCAAAGCGATACAGAGATAAAATAAATATTATTCTGAAAAGGAATAACGAAATAAATGACTGGATAGGTGGGTATGACTCAGAAGATTTTGTACATGATGAAAAAACGAAATTGGCAACATACAAGGCTTTTCAGGAGATTGTAGAGGCGTCAATGGACTGTATTGCCATGGCATGCAAGGATGAGAAGACTGTTCCTAAGGATGATTATACAAATATTGAATCGCTTGGAGTAATCGAGGAAGGGATGAGATCAATATTGATTGAGGCGAACGGTCTAAGGAACCGACTTGTGCATCAGTACAACCATACCGATGACATTCTTGCGTTTGAGAATATATTGGACATGCTGCCAGAGATTATGGGATTTGTTGATGTGGTAGAAACATGGATAAGGAAGAAGTTAAACGAAGAGTGAAGAAGGATTTTGAGCCATTGCTTGATGATGTTCTGGGCATATTGCTCTATGGTTCTCTTGCCGCAGGGGACGATAGTGAACGTAGCGACATCGACATAAGCATTGTTGCGCCCGTAATAGACGATAAGATTGGATTTTCAAGACGGATTCTGTCGAACGTACGTGATGCACGATATGATGTGAGAGTGTTTGAGCTGATGCCACTCTATCTCAAGGCGGAGGTGATGGAGAAAGGAGAGGTCGTATATACAAAAAATATATTTAAACTTTATGAATATTTCTATTATTTCCGGAAGATATGGGACGATCAGAAGCGCCGCCAGAAACTGAGCAAAAATGAGGTTTTGCAACTGTTTGGTTAGCGTGAAAGCTATCGATGGGTTGGAGAATACACGATCGTTCAATTAATAAACAATATGCAACATCGATTAATTATGATCGCAATAATCGACTATGGTATGGGAAATCTCCGTAGCATCCACAATGCGCTTGCGAAGGTGGGTGGAAATCCGGTTATCATATCGGATAGCAAGAGTCTTTCAGATTTGGACGCAGACGCTGTTGTTATCCCGGGCGTCGGGTCTTTCGGTGATGCAATGCGTAATCTTGCGCCGTTTGCGGATGGATTATTGGAGTTGGTAGATTCTGGCACACCCCTGCTTGGAATCTGCATCGGGATGCAGGTGTTGTTCGAGAGGAGTGAGGAGAGCGATGTTGCCGGGTTCGGGCTAATTAAGGGGGATGTTATCCGTCTCCCGGACGGGGTTAAAATCCCGCAGATGGGGTGGAACGAGCTTACGCTACACCGGAACAACCGGGACTCGGATCTGCTCGCAGGGATCGATGATGGTGATTTCTTCTATTTTGTACATTCCTATTACTGCGTCCCAGATGACGAGCGCGTAATCGCCGCAACGACCGATTACGGCGTGGATATGGCTGCGGTGGTTGAGAAGGACAATATCCATGCAGTTCAGTTCCATCCGGAGAAATCGAGCAAAAAAGGACTTCTGATTCTGAAGAACTTCGTGGAGATGGTTACATGAACTTTGTGGAATTTGGATTCGTTGCGGGCGTGGGCAACGTTTATGATCGGTCAGAAGCCATTCTGGTTCCGGAGGTTGACTGAATATGGAGATGCTACTAAAAATAGAGGAACGCGAGATTTATCCACTTGTAGAGATTGCAAAGATCGAAAGAACCGAAATAAGTGAGACGATAGCTTCACTGTTGCACGAATTAATCGAAAAGAAGGTCGTCGGGATGTATTCGGATGGGATGATATCGCTCTGGAAAGCCGCGGAGATCATGGGGGTGTCGTCGTGGGAGATGATTGACCTGCTGGCAGAAAGGGGCGCTCGGATCCAGATTGGGAGAATGGAACATTGATTGTAGTCAGCAATACAACCCCTCTGATATATCTTTCAAAGGCGGATAAGTTATACATCTTAAAAGATCTCTTGGAAAACGTCAACGTTCCGACAGAAGTACATGACGAGGCGGTTAAATCCGGACTTTCGAAAGGTTATTCCGATGCCCGAAGAATCGATGCAGCATGCAAGGATTGGATAATCGTAAAACCGACAAGCGTTGATCTCGGGCTGGCGCTGGTTCAGAATGTGATCAGGCACCCCGATATCGGGAAAATGTTGACCGGTATTCATGCAGGCGAAGTTGAAGCGATATCATTGGCGATGGAACTTTGTGCAAAACTCCTGATCGCTGACGATAGGGCGGTTATCAAGTTTGTTCTCAGTATACCGTCCTTATTCAAATTCAAGGTGATTGGAACCGGGGATGTGCTGGAGACTGCACTTGACCGGGAGATAATCTCTCAAAACAATTATGATGATTTATTACAGATGTTTGGAACAGCAGTGGCATTTGTATAGCGGGAACCATATCATGGCGCGACTGCCCGCAGCATCGGATTTATGTGAAAACTTTATGGAGACGATCAAATGTTAGCAAAACGAATCATTCCGTGCCTCGACTGCGATCTCGGAGTTGCGCAGGGCAGGGTTGTGAAAGGAGTCCAGTTCAAGCAGATCAGGTACGCAGGCATCCCATGGGAGCTTGCAGAAGAATATGACCGACAGGGCGCAGACGAACTGATCTTCCTTGACATCACTGCCTCGCACGAGAGGCGGGAGACGATGGCAAAGGTCATCGAGAAGACCTCTGAGAACGTCTTCATGCCACTCACGGTCGGCGGCGGCATCAGAGCGCTTGCAGATGCGAGAACTGCGTTTAACTCAGGAGCGGACAAGGTCTCGGTCAACACCGCGGCACTCAAGAACCCGGATCTCATCAATGATATCGCGAAGTACTTCGGGAATCAGGCGTGCGTCCTTGCAATCGATGCCAAGCGGAGATACGGGCGCGAACCTGGCAGGGAGATGGTGGACACGCCTGATGGTGAGTGCTGGTTTGAGTGCTCATTTTACGGTGGAAGGGAGTTCACAGGGATAGATGCGATTTGTTGGGCGATAGAAGCAGAAGAGCGGGGCGCAGGGGACATTATGCTCACGAGCATGGACAGAGACGGCACAAAGGACGGATTTGACATCGAACTGACGAAGGCTATCAGCGACAGCGTGAACATTCCGGTGATCGCATCAGGTGGCTGCGGGAACCCCGAACACATACTTGAGGTGCTCAGGGATACGAATGCGTCGGCAGCACTTGCTGCAAGCATCTTTCACTTTGGAGAGTACACGGTTGGCGAGGTGAAGGAGTGTCTGCGGGATGGTGGCGTGCATGTCAGGTTGTAGTGAATCCGAAACTATTGAGTTTAAATCATCTCGTTTTAAAAATAAAACAGAAAGCTCAAAACAACCTGCGGGGAGATGTTCGTAAATGGTAAAAACAATGGAGAATGCGAGTGAATGGACAAAACCATAGACGACATTAAACCAATTCTTGATTTAGTAAAAGAGAAACTCCAGGGAATTTATGGGGAACGATTGGATGAAATAATCTTATACGGCTCTTATGCACGAGGGGATGCCACAGAAGAATCGGATATAGATCTTATTCTCCTTTTGGAAGATATGGACAGTCCTGTTTCCGAATTAGATAAGTTTTCCGGAGAGATCCATCAGTTAGACTTCCTATATGATATGGTGGTCT
Source organism: Methanobacteriota archaeon (assembly GCA_034658695.1). Taxonomy (GTDB): domain Archaea; phylum Halobacteriota; class Methanosarcinia; order Methanosarcinales; family Methanogasteraceae; genus Methanogaster_C. Next base: position 6,499 of record JAYEFS010000300.1, read on the forward strand.
CCATAATCCCTATTGAGGCTGATCAATACCGGACACGGAGATTGCCAATCATCCTCAATGCAAAAAGGGAAGGTATTCCGATATGAAAGAAGATATGGACATCTCAGAACTGATGCAAAAAGCAAAAGAGAGTCTTGAAGCTGCAAAAAGCCTATGCAGGGATGGTTTTTATGGTTTTTCTGTAGTACGGTCGTATTATTCTATTTTTTACGTTGTCGAGGCATTGTTGCTGACCAAAAACCTATCGTTCTCAAAAAATTCGGCAGTCATCGGTGCTTTTGGAAAATAGTTCGTTAAAACGGAAATCATGCCTAAAAAATTGCGAGAATACATAGTCTCCGCTTTTGACGTAAGGCAACTTGGCGATTACGGTGCTCCGGGGTCGGTTAGCACGGAAAAGGCACAATCCCTGATAGAAGAAACAAAAGAATTCATAGAGACCATTGAAGAATATTTGAGAAGAGGGGGTTATATCTCATGAAATCTGCTGAACGTTGCGCCCAGGCGCAAAGACTCCCGGACACGTTTTACATTGGTGCAGAACTGCCACACCCGATCTATACACCACGCCCCATCAAATAGACAATCTTTTACACTCACGCACCCAAAAGTCAGACCCAAGTGACTACTCATGCCAAAAGACCCACACATCAAAAAAATCCTCCTCATAGGCTCAGGTCCGATCCTGATCGGACAGGCTGCAGAATTTGATTTCTCGGGCAGTCAGGCGTGCCAGTCCCTCCGCGAGGAAGGTGTCTCCGTAGTTCTCGTGAACTCAAATCCTGCAACGATCATGACCGATCCGGAGACTGCGGATGCAGTCTACATCGAGCCGCTAACACCTGATGTAATCGAGAAGGTTATAGAGATTGAGCGCCCTGATGGACTCATCGCCGGATTCGGCGGTCAGACCGGGCTTAATCTCACAACCGAACTTGCAGAGAGCGGTGCACTCGATAAATACAACGTAAAGCTTCTTGGAACTCCTTTGAAGGCGATCTATGACACTGAAGACCGGGAACTCTTCAAGCAGGCGATGGAGGAGATCGGCGAACCGGTCCCGCGGAGCCGGGCGGTCTCGACAATAGAGGATGCTCTTGCACTGATCCCAAAGCTCGGACTCCCCTTGATCGTCCGCCCGGCCTACACGCTCGGCGGCGCTGGCGGCGGGATCGCGTACACCCGCGACGATCTCTGCAGAATCTGCGAACTCGGGCTTAAGCGGTCGCGGATCAATCAGGTACTCGTCGAGGAGAGCGTGCTTGGCTACAAGGAGTTCGAATATGAAGTGATACGAGATTCGGGCGACACCTGCATCACGATCTGCAACATGGAGAATTTCGATCCGATGGGCATCCACACCGGTGAGTCAATCGTTGTGACCCCGTCCCAGACGCTTTCGGATAACGATCACCAGATGCTTAGGAGCGCTGCGATAAACATCATACGTTTCCTTGGGATTGAGGGCGGATGCAACATACAGTTTGCGGTGAAAGACGGAAAGTACGTGGTTGTCGAGGTGAACCCCCGAGTCTCAAGGTCGTCAGCGCTCGCATCGAAGGCGACCGGCTATCCAATCGCACGGGTTGCCGCAAAGATTGCAATCGGGCTCAATCTTGATGAGATCAGAAATGATGTTACAGGCGAGACTCCTGCATCGTTTGAGCCGGCTATCGATTACGTGGTCGCAAAGATTCCGAGATGGCCTTTTGACAAGTTCGTAACAGCAGACAACACCCTCACAACCGCGATGAAGAGCACAGGCGAGGTGATGGCGATAGGGCGCACCATTGAGGAAGCGCTCCTCAAGGCTGTGCGTTCGCTTGACATCGGTATGAGTTTCGGAGCCGCTGGAACCGAGACCGGGACCGGGACCATGGCGGATGATTGGACGCCCGATAGAATCAGGGAACTTCTCAAAACCCCGACAGACCAACGTCTCTTCGTGGTGTACCATGCGCTACGCACCGGGTTTTCCAGCGAGGAAATCTCCGAACTGACATCGATTGACCCGTTCTTCCTGCAGAAACTGAAGAACATAATTGAAATTGAGGACTGTATCAAGCCGGGCTCAAGTCCGGACAAGGTTGTTCTCCGCGACGCAAAGCGGATCGGACTAACAGACAAGCGGATCGCGGAACTCGCAGGCGTTACGCGGGAGGCAGTAACCGACCAGAGGCACGATCAGGGAATTCTGCCCGCCTACAAGATGGTGGACACCTGCGCGGCAGAGTTTTCGGCAAAGACTCCATATTACTACTCATGTTACGAAGACGAGTGTGAAATAACCCCCACATCAAGAAAAAAGGTGCTGATTTTAGGGGCGGGTCCAATCAGGATCGGGCAGGGGATCGAGTTTGATTACTGCACGGTCCACGCTGTTATGTCGCTTCGAGAGGAAGGAATCGAGACGCATATCGTTAACAACAATCCTGAAACTGTTTCCACTGATTTTGACACCTCTGACAAGCTCTTCTTTGAGCCATTAACCCTCGAAGACGTGATGAATATAATCGAACGCGAGCGCCCGTGGGGGGTCTGCGTCCAGTTCGGCGGACAGACCTCTGTCAATCTCGCAATCCCGCTCGCAAAAGAGCTTGCACGCCGCCCTGACCTCGATACCCGGATTCTCGGGACGTCACCTGATGATATGGACCTTGCAGAGGACCGAAAACGGTTCAACCAGCTCCTCGCAGGTCTCGGGATCCCACAGCCGGAAGCGGGCTATGCGACCTCAAAAGAGGAAGCACACGCCGCATCCGGTAGGATTGGCTATCCTGTGCTTGTACGCCCCTCGTATGTTCTTGGCGGCAGAGCGATGGAGATCGTGTACGACTCCGACGACCTTGACAGGTACATGCGGGAGGCTGTTAAGGTATCGCCTGATCATCCGGTCTTGATTGATGACTTTCTCGAAGGTGCTGTCGAGATCGACTGTGATGCGGTCTGTGATGGCGCGGATGTCCTGATCGGCGCGATCATGGAGCACATCGAGGAGGCAGGAATCCACTCGGGCGACTCAGCCTGCGTGATCCCGCCGCAGTCGCTCTCTCCTGACATCCTGGAGACGGTTCGCGACTATGTAAAGAGTATTGCGCTCGCCCTGAATGTGCGGGGGCTCCTGAACATCCAGCTTGCTGCAAAAGACGATGTAGTGTACGTTCTCGAGGCAAACCCGAGATCCTCCCGTACAATCCCGTTCGTCTCAAAAGCGGTAGGGATCCCGCTTGCGAAGATCGCTGCAAAGGTGATCAGTGGAAGGACGCTTCAGGAACTCGGATACGTGGATGAACCTGTGCCTAATTGCGTCTCTGTAAAAGAAGTCCTGCTGCCATTTGATAAGCTGCCGGGAGCCGATCCGATACTCGGTCCTGAGATGCGATCCACTGGCGAGGTGATGGGGATGGCTCACAACTACGGGACCGCATACTACAAGGCGCAGCTTGCCGCCGATAACAGGCTCCCCACAACGGGCACGGTCTTTCTCTCGATCCGGGATGATGACAAGGCGCTGATTCTGAATGTTGCGCGGAAGCTTCGCAGTTCCGGGCTGCACCTCATCGGAACCAGTGGGACTGTAATGCATCTGCGCGATCATGGTGTTGCTGCGATACCGATTAAGAAGGTGAGCGAGGGCAGCCCGAACGTGGTTGACCTGATCAGGGCTGGCAAGGTTGATCTGATTGTAAACACGCCGCGGAGCAAACAAGGACGGAGAGACGGGTATGAGATCAGGCGTGCTGCTGTTGATTTCAGTGTTCCGTACATAACAACAATTCAGGCAGCGGTTGCGGCGGGGGATGCGATCACGGTTGCTGCCGGGAAGGATGGAATTGGGGTGGGGTCGATACGGGAGTATTATTAGGTGGCAGGGGGTCTCATTCATGACATGATCGGGGGGGGTGGTTTGGATTCTTTGAAGAGATCGACCAGCTGCACTCGAACCCCGCAACGATCCTGATTCTAATGGATTCTGTGGTTTCCAACCTTTGCGCCCTTGCGCCCTCGCGTCTTTGCGTTCCTCTGATTTAACGCAAAGTCGCAGAGACGCAAAGAAGAAGGAGTGTCGCCCACGATTAATACA
>JAYEFS010000301.1:0-2448 GCA_034658695.1 Methanobacteriota archaeon
TGATTTTTCGTGTGCCCGTGACCCGCGATACCTATTTGCCAGAACAAAACAATTCAGGATCATGCATAACCACATAACAATCGCAGTCGTTGAGGGCGATGGGATCGGAAAGGAAGTCATCCCTGCCACAGTCACGGTACTGGACACGCTTTCGCTTGATATCGAGAAGGTTCCGGTCGAGATTGGATATGGTAAGTGGAAACGCACAGGAAGCGCGATAGCAGAAGAGGACTTCGATATCCTTAGATCGTGCGATTGTATGCTCTTTGGTGCGGTCACAACACCGCCTGACCCGGATTACCAGAGTGTGCTCGTGCAGATCAGGCAGGGGTTCGATCTGTATGCCAACATACGACCGATCAGGAGCATAACGAACGACCGCAAGATCGATTTCACAATCGTCAGGGAGAACACCGAGGGCATGTACTCGGGTGTCGAGGAGGTCTTTTCCGATGCCGTGCATTCGACGCGGATCATAACCCGCAGGTGCAGCGAGCGTATCGCAGAGTATGCATGCTCGCTTGCGCGTGACAAACGCCTCACAATTGTGCATAAGGCAAACATCATGAAGTCGTGCCGGCTCTTCAGAGAGGTCTGCATCGGGATTGCGGAGAGAAACGGGGTTCAGTGGGAAGATATGCTCGTTGATTCCACCGCACACCGCCTCATACTCGATCCCGAGCGGTTTGAGGTGATTGTGACGACCAACCTCTTCGGAGACATTCTGAGCGATATGTCTGCCGCCTTGATCGGTGGTCTTGGCGTCTGCGCCAGCGCAAACATCGGGGACGATTATGCGATGTTTGAGCCGGTGCACGGGAGCGCACCCGACATCGCGGGCAAGGGGCTCGCAAACCCGGTCGCAGCGATCATGAGCCTTGCGATGATGCTTGAGTGGCAGGGTATGGAGCAGGAGTCAGGCGTAGTAACTGGTGCTGTGCTTAATTCCGTGTCGCTGGGCATGACAACTCCCGATCTCGGCGGACGATTCTCAACAGCAGAGGTTGCGACTGCGATTGCGAAGATGGTCGAAGACGGACTGTAAGAGACTTTTTAGTGTTCTCTGGTCACCCTGATTTTTGGCAACTCTCTGGTGTTGAGTGGTAGTTGACTTGATTCTCCATACCCCGCAAATCACACCACAGAGGGTACGGAGTGCGCAGAGAGTTGAGGTTACACAGTCTCCGCGGTCCCTCGACCTCGGTGGTAAACAAATACAACGTAACAAGTGTCAACTGTAAACTCTCTACTCCAGCGTGATCACACCACGCTTCTTGCGATGAGATCGATTCCCAGTTCCTTACATTTCTTTTTTGCACTCTCTGTTATGCTCACGCTGATAATAATTGATTGTATCTTCTTTTCGAGACATTTTTCGGCAAAGGCGCTCTTGCGATGGAAGTTGAAGACATCACCCAGTTTTGTGTGGGATTTTACCTCCACAACATAATTCACAGTGTCCTCCAGGTACAGATCATACTCCACATCGGCAGGCACCCCGTATAACTCCCCTTCCTCATCTCTCAACCACATGTGCTCGATCTTTTTGAATGTCTGTCCCGAAAACTCCTCCACGGTCTGTTTAATGATCTCTTCTAACCCACGACCGACACGACCGCCAAGCGCAGAGACCTCCAATCGGATCTCCTGCTGGCTGCGATACATCTCTTCGAACCGACGATCCATTGTACGGTTCATCTCCTCGAATCGCTGGTCAACTTTCTCAAATCGCTGGTCAATTCTCTCGAATCGCTGGTCAACTCTCTCGAATCGTCGATTCATCTCTTCGAATTGCCGGTTACCATCCTCTCTAAGCTCCTTGATCTCTTCCAGAATCCGCTCAAAATTATCTCTGGATGCGAAGACATCCGCCATGATGTCCATGATCTCATATCTGAACGCGGCATGCTTGCGAAGGAGGTCGGGAAGCTTCTGGCGCATCATATCTTCAAACTCTGCCGAACTGAGAGATTCCGCACTTGCGCACATGCTATTTTCTATCGGCTTCGCTGTAATAAAGATAGTGCATCTCGCACCAGCGAATCACTCCAGCGTGATTACACCCCGCGGCTTTGGAGCCGGTGGGATTATCGGCGGAGACTCGAGCGAGTGGAAGATTATGACCGCGGTATCATTGAGATACGTATCGTCCTCGGTTGTGTGCCGGGCGCATACCGTGATTGTGCCGGGCGCATCCGACGAGACCCACGCGATGGCTTTGCCACCGCTCGCCGTTGTCTCGTTGATTCTGCCGGATGCGGTATCGGTGCTCGTGTTATACAGTACTCCGGATGTGACCTCGAACTCAACGAGTGTGCCCCACGCCACTGGTTTATCGGTTCCGTTTTCAGAGTACGTGAGGTGCATTGTCAGTTCGTACGCATACTCTCGGATGTCTTTTGGCTGTGAAGGGGACGTAGAAGATGTTCGTAAGGGTAGTGGACCCTG
>JAYEFS010000302.1:0-10557 GCA_034658695.1 Methanobacteriota archaeon
AAAGCAAAAAGCAGCCCTTTTGAGCAATATGCGGGAATTAATAGATGAATGCGGGCATTCCAACTTCAGAAATGCGATGTGGTTCTATGCGGTTCCTGATGAGAACTTCCTCGAGGGCAGAACGCAGGTGTACGAGGCTCTGCGGCAGAGGCTCTCCGCAGTATTCGATGCAGAGGTAAATCCAACCGGAGTCAAGATATATCTTGAAGAGTCGTCCGAAGACCCTGTGGAATTATTATCAGACATCGGGAGAAAGCTATCTGCGATTTATGAGGTTGCATACAGCGTAAAGTTTGAAACAAGTGCACTTGAGGCGGTGATAGCCGATATTGCGAAAGCTGCGTATGAACGGAAGCTGGAAATCGGATACAAGCGAGAATTTGTCAAAAATATCATCGGAGCGCTGCACATACTGCGTAAAACCGAAACCGTGGAGTGAGCGATGCGATCTGTGAATCACGCTGCGTACGGGGTTGGGGAGGTGCGAGAGACCAGATTTGGTGGGTTTGAGCTATCGGTCCGGTTTGAGGATGGTATCCTGCGATGGGTCAGACAGGATGAGCTTGAATTTCTGCCAGGGTCCGCATCGGTGCCAGACGCCGAGATCGCCGGACCAGTGAAACCAGTAGAGCCAACATTACCGGAAGAGCGGTTTCGGGCAAGAGAGATCATAGAAGCACTCAGATTGGGCATCGTTCCTCATGGGCAGGTAGACGAGTTCACGTTCGGGCGAGATTATGCGATAGCACAGATAAACGAGTGGTTGAGCCAGCTGGGCGGCGGACCTCTGATAATTTCCGGAGAGTATGGGGTGGGAAAGACGCATCTTCTGGATTATGTCTACTCATCTGTCCTTAAAAGAAACTGGGCAGTCGCGATGGTTGCGCTCGACCCTGATGAACTGCCTTTGCACAGACCAAAGGCGATATACGAGGCGATAGTCCGTTCGTTCAAGTTCAGGACGCACAACGGCGGTTTCAGGGAATTTCTGCGGGAGATTGCAGCAAGCCCGAAGTGGCATGAGTTGCAGGAACACGAGTACCTCGGGACGGTGATTGCGAAGATACGAACCGGCGAGGATGATGAGCAGATATATGAGTGGATAGAAGGCGAATCGAGATGCCACCCGCAGATGTATAATTATTCGACATGTGGAAATATTTATTGCTATATATTGAGTGGGCTTGGCTGGGCTGCAAAGAACATTCTCGGGCTTGATGGGCTTTTGATCCTGTTCGATGAGGCTGAGAGCGTGGACTCGTTCTGGCATACATCATACCAGAATAATAAAAGCTGGAATTTCTTGAATGGGCTTGTTCTGGCAGGTAACGATGATTCAGTGTCATTAAAAGAAGTCAGCATGAATAAATTTTATAAGCATTATCTCTATAAAGGCTGGTGGGGATATTACAGCGATTTGCAGTATTGCGGACGTTTCAGGTTGCCGTTTACATGGAGAGTTCCGTGCAACTTGAAACTCCTGTTTGCATTCACCCCGGACGATGAAATATTCAAGATTGAGCCGCTGAAGAGCGCCCGGAAATTTGAGATTGGATCCATCGGTACAGAATATTTTGAGAATATCTCGGAGAAGATAATCTCGTTGTACGATCTGGCTTATGATTTCCATGCAGACCCGCGTGTTTTTGAGTACGTGCCAAAGGATAATACCCGTAGATTCATTAAGGGACTGATAGAAGCTCTTGACCTCACTCGTTTCCATCCTGATAAGCCGATCGTGGAATTGCTGGATGTTTAGGGAATGGTTGGCGGCAACGCCGATGGTAGCGCCCCACCGAAGGTCGGGGAAGTGTGAACCGGCGGGGATCGCATGATCGCAATTGTATACATGCATTTCGAAATCACGCCCGCAGCCCTACTAATATCCACTTACAAATTCTCTCTCGAATACGCAAGCGCGCTTTTAGCATCCTCAACATCGATATTGAGCTTCACGTTATGCTCCTTGAGAAGATCAATAAACTCCGATAGCGTGAGTTTCGCTACTTTCGCGCCCAGTCCGAGACTGACATTCCCATGCCTGTACAGTTGCAGGGCTTTCATCTTCCTGCCTTCGTCTATCAGACTCCGCACGGTTTCTGACATGGTGAGTCCCAGAACCCCTGTGATAAAGTCAAGATCTTGTTTTGGTTCATATCTGACCGAGAGTGTCATGGACATTTTGCTTCCTCCTTGAATATGTTGTAAACCCTTCTGGAATACCTGCCGTAATCGTTCAGTTTTCGCAGGTACTCGCATGCCTCTTCTCTGGTGAGCAGTCCACGATCAAACATCCGTACAACGATTGCCAGAGCATTGACGAATGGGATCTCAAAGAGTTTGCACAACTTGATCAGTTCTCCACCATCTGTCAGTATTACTCTTGCATGCAGTTCGTTGTAAAGAACGTACGCTTCTGCTTCCCCCTGGTCCAGTCTGAACTGCCATGTTACTTCATCTGTGCTCGATCTTATCTTTTCCACGGTGATACTTTTCTCTTGTATCTCCCTTTCCAGCATTCTTGCATCCAGACTGTGTGCAACTGTCATTTCCTTTGCTACTTCTTCCGGGACGATGATTTTTCCGAAAGCGGAGAGGAATCTTCTTAAAATACTCACTCTGGCAAGAAGTATGAGTGTCGAAGCGTCCGAAACGATCATGTTACATATGTATACATCTGTATTTACATAAGCTTTTTGCCCCACAATTCTCTTTCGTGCTCGCACCAGATGCACCTACCACCGTGCCCGCGCCAGAAATCGTTCGCATGTTCTTTCATGACAACCACAACCAGCTATGGGATATACATGGCTGGTGGAAGAGCAGCGTTTGCAATGGCTGATGGCTTTTTTCTCGTTTAACCGTGGCAGCGGTTCTAATGGCGATTCTGATGTCGCCGTACATCCCAAAAGGAGAGATGTGGAGCTAAACCACACGCACAATGTTTATGGATACCACAAGCATATTGCACAGACATGGATGCAAACGAGCCTGCCGAAACATCGGCTCCGGAACCCCGCAGATTCATCAAGGGACTGGTAGAAGCTCTTGATCTCACTCGTTTCCATCCTGATAAGCTGATCGGGGAATTGCTGGATGAATTCTGACAGACGAAGGCTCAGGCGTACGTGGATGACTTTTTTTAGCAGATACGGCAGACTCCTTCCGGTTCAATCGCGAACCATTCCGGTGGTCCTTGCCGGGAAGGACGCGATCATCGTCTCTGCCACCGCCAGCGGAAAGACCGAAGCCGTGATTGCGCCGCTAATCGAGCGTTATCTGAAGGAAGGGTGGGGTGTGGCGGGTGTGCGTGGCAGGGATACCATGAGTTGTAGGGATGACACAAGGGGCATTGCGATTCTCTACATCTCTCCGACGAAGGCACTGGTCAACGATATGCACGACCGCCTCAAAGGACAGCTGGACGAACTTGAGGTCTCGGTATCGATAAAGACTGGCGACACGCCACGATTTAACCCGAACAAGTCCCCGGATGTCCTGATCACCACGCCTGAATCGTTTGATTCGATGATTTGCAGACATCCCGGCGCGTTCAAGAGTGTAAGAGCGGTCATACTAGATGAGATACATCTCATCGACAACACCTATCGAGGGGATCAACTCAGGCTGCTCTTGAAAAGGTTAAAACACATTTCGGCTACGGATTTCAACGTCTATGCCCTCTCTGCAACCATTGCATGTCCTGAGGATGTGGGAAGCAGATATCTCGGGGATTTCGAGGTGATAACCGACTCCAGTAAGCGAGAAATCGATTACACGCTTGTTGAATCGGCTGAAGAGCTATACGACTGTGTAAGAAAAGAGAACATCCAGAAGTTGTTGATCTTTTGTAATAAGAGAGCCACAGTGGAGGAGTTTTCCAGAGAATGCGTTGATCTGTGGGGTTCTGACCACGCTGTGGTTCATCACGGCAGCTTAAGCAAATCGATTCGTGGAGAAGCCGAGAGCTTCATGAAGGACGCACAGTACGGAGTCTGCGTGGCTACCATGACGCTTGAAATAGGGATTGATATCGGGGATATCGACGCCATCGTGCTTGCAGAAGTCCCTTGGAGCATATCATCGCTGCTACAGCGGATCGGGCGTGGTAGCAGGCGTATGCCACGAAACCGGGTCTTTGCCCTGTACGCTTCTGCGGATGAACAGATGCTGCTTGAACGGATGTTTCACGTTGCAATGGCGGGACGCGTCGAATCGGTCGATTATTCACACGATCCGTCCGTTGTGGTGCAGCAGGTATTCTCCTTGCTTTATGCCAGCCCGGGCGGGCTTACCGACCACCATATTCGGAATCTTTTCGAAGAGTTCTGTTCGGAAGACGAACTGAAAGACATCCTGAAGCACCTTGTGAAGAGCGAATGGATCGGAAAATGGCATGAGAAATGGAGTGCGACGACCAAATTGATGGATCTTGGAGCAAAGGGTGAGATTCATTCGAATATTCCCTCAAACAAAGTGGTTGCGGTAATCAACGTTGATTCCAAGCAAACGATCGGCGAGGTGCAGTATCCTATCGATGAGATCTTTGTGCTTGGCGGAAGGGTGTGGCGGATCGTCAGGGAATCCTTTGATCGGGTGTATGTAAAACCAGCAAAAGCGAGGGTAGCTGCTGCAAAGTTCAAAAGCCATGAATCGGAAGGCGCCTTTAGCTACCTGCTGCCAGCACACCTCATGGAGTCCGAATCAAAGAAGTGGTACACACCGGATTTAAGTGAGATTGCGGATGTTGTGGATGTTACGGATGATTGTGAGAATGATTCAGACTCTGGCGTTGCAAACATATTCGACACTACCATACGTTTAGATAGTGCCGCAGCATACAAACGTGTGAAATAAAATGATTGGGAGGTGAACATATACTAAAAGTAACCCCGCTTGCTTTCGACAGCTTCGGCGCCAGATCAATGGCGACCTTCGTCGAAACAGACGATCTCGGAATCTTGATCGACCCGGGCGTGGCGCTTGGTCCGAGCAGGTACAGGCTGCCCCCGCATCCGCTGGAAATTGAGAGGAACCTGGAACTATGGGCACACATAAAGGATCATGCAGCCCACGCAGACGTTCTCGTGGTCTCGCACTATCATTACGATCATCACAACCCGGAAGAACCCATGCTATATGGAGATAAAATTCTGTACACAAAACATCCCGAAGAGAATATAAACAAGAGCCAGACCAAAAGGGCATCGTATTTCCTGAAAAAGTTGAAAGACATCCCGAAATCCATAAAAACTTCGGATGGAAACGAATTTGTGCATGGCAAGACCTTGATCCGGTTTTCAGACGCTGTGTGCCACGGAACGAACCCGAGACTCGGGTTTGTGGTACAGACATCAATCGAATGCGGCGGCGAGAAGTTCATCCATACAAGCGATGTCGAGGGTCCGGCGATGCCAGACCAGATACGATTCATAATCGATGAGCAGCCGGATGTTGTCATACTGGACGGACCGATGACATACATGCTCGGGTTCAGATACTCGAAGAAAAGCCTTGAATCGAGCATCGAAAACATGATACGGATCATAACCGAGACGCCAGCGCACACAATCATTCCTGATCATCATTTTATGCGTGATTTGAGGTACAGAGAGAGGATCGCACCGGTGTATGAGGCAGCAGACGATGCCGGGAAGAGGGTCATAACCGCTGCGGAGTATGCAGGGCGCAATATCGAGAATTTCGAAGCGAGGCGGAAGGAACTGTACGGAGCACGCCCGATATCATACTGATATTCGTATGGTGCCACGAAACCTGCACAAATACACGCTTGCGCTTTATATCCATGTTTCAGCCGCAGCGTCCCAGCCGCCGGTTGCCGCGAGGTGGAATGCGCCAGCATCGGCAAGCTCAAGCGCGATTGTGACGACGACGTGACTGCCCCCACAATCCCGATCACCATGCCGGAGACCAGAATCAACAGCCACGGAGAGCAAAGCATTGAAGTACCAACCCCGCCCATAAAACAATATGCCAGCGATGGATTCGAGAATCTACACCATTGAAACGCCGCAACCAAGGCGAAAAACCCACATTCGAATCAGTGGCATCGAAGTGCAACACCTCGCAATCGCATGGATTGCGATATCGTTTGCGTTTGCTTTCGTACTATCAGATAGTGCACGAGCCCACCCATTTAGCGGAACCGCGGTCCATTTTTACCTCGTATCTCTCTTTACGGTCGGGATCGGATTCATATTGCACGAACTTGCGCATAAGGTCGTTGCGCAGCGGTACGGTCTGTGGGCAGAGTTTCGGATGAGCCCCCAGTTTCTGATGCTCGCAGTCGGGATGGCATATCTAATAGGATTTTTATTTGCAGCGCCCGGTGCCGTGTACATATCCGGATCCTACATCACCAATGAGCAGAACGGACGCATTGCTGCTGCCGGTCCACTCATGAACGTCCTGCTGGCGGTTATTTTTATATTTATCGCCATGCAAAACGGTTTTGTCGAAGGATTCGGGGCATACGGGGCGCTTGCCATAGTTCTTGGCACGAAGATCAACCTCTGGCTTGCTGGATTCAATATGCTGCCATTCAGCGTTCTCGACGGCAAGAAAGTGCTCACATGGAGCAAACCCGCGTTTGCCGGGATATTTATCCTGATTATTTCGATTAGTTTGATGTAGTTGTATATCGGGAGACCTCTGCTCTTTTCTGGCTGAGCTGCGACCATGAAGATGATCACAGACCACGCAGGCTCGCAACATGTCTGACCCGCTGATCCACGAGCGCTGCGGTTCCAATGTCGGATCTCGCATGCAGATCTCCGTGTATTCCGGACAGTCCCGCTGATGCGATCTTTTCAGCCTCTGCAATCGTGGGTGCGATCCCGACGACCGCAATTGCACGCGATCCGGTGGTGTATACCTGCCCGTCCTTCTCGTAAACACTCGAGTAGAAGATAAGAGCATCTCCGGTGCCTTCGTCATCAATCTCGACAATCGAGTCTTTTGTAGGGCTCTCAGGATATCCTGCAGGCACTGCGTACTTGCAGACGGTTGCGAGGCGTTCAAATTCAATATTGAGATTTGAGAGCGACTCATCTGCGATTGCAGAGAGGATATCCACAAAATCAGTTTTGAGCAGCGGAATCACGTTCATTGCCTCAGGGTCTCCAAATCGTGCGTTGAACTCGATTACCTTGATCCCGGTTGCTGTTAGCATGAATTGACCATAGAGAATGCCTTTGTAGGCTCTCACGTCCTTTTTGATGCTTCTCACGGTATCCTGCATGATCCTCTTCGCAGCCTCGTAGTCCTCCTCACACATGAACGGAAGCAGATCTCCTGCATCTGAGTAGGAGCCCATACCCCCGGTGTTCGGTCCCTTATCGCCGTCGTAAGCGCGTTTGTGGTCCTGCACAGCTGGTGCGAACGCAAGCGTCTCGCCATCACTGAATGCCTGCACAGTAAACTCCTCTCCTTTGAGATTCTCCTCGATAACAACGGATCCGGCATCCAGAAGCTCGGATACGTACTCCTTTGCGCCTTCGATATCGAAATGGTCGCCCATCACCTTAACGCCCTTTCCCCCTGTGAGACCGGTCGGTTTTATGGCGACATCACCGAGTTCGTCGATCGCCGCGTGCGCACTCACAGTCTCACCACAATCGAAGACCTCAAATGCCGGGCACCCCTCGATATTATGTCTTCGCATGAATGTGCGAGCCCACGCCTTGTCCAGTTCGATCTGTGCCGGAGCACATCTCGGTCCGAGGCACGGAATCCCTTTTTCCTCGAGCCTATCAGCAAGGCTGCGCCCAAGCGGCGCCTCCGGACCGATCACCGCAAAATCGATCTTTTGCAATCCTGCGTACGGGAGTACCGACTCCACGTCTTCGTTTGCGATCAGGAAATCCTTGCACAATCTCGCAATTCCAGGGTTCTTTCTGCTCATCACCGCGTACAGTTCCGGATTTCGCGTGCTGCGTGCGACCGCCTCTGCAATCACGTGCTCTCTGCCGCCGCCGCCTACGAGTAGTATCTTCATGAGTGGGACTGTCGCAAAAGAGTGTTATAAGAGTTTTGCCGGATGTTGGGGGCGGTCGTTGGAGCGTGCTCAATAACGTGTGGCAAACAGATAACCCTCAATCTGTGTAATCTGTGTAAATCAGTGGCTAATAATGATTTTTAGCCACAGATTAACACTGATTCCACTGATTTCACCAATGCAACGCGTAATACCCCGGCGGTCCTTCCACTCACCCCACCCCGCCGCGAAGATGCCAGCCCCGGCACCCGATATATTAAAGTAGAATACGGTTCACCATGTTATCTGTCGGGCCCGTAGCTTAGCCAGGTGGAGCGCACGGCTGATAACCGTGAGGTCCTGCGTTCGAATCGCAGCGGGCCCATCATTCCGACTATACTGCCACCACTTTCCGATGGTTTTAAATGATATGTGTCTGAATTGTTATTTGCGCCGTGATAGCTCAGCCCGGGAGAGCGCTGCGCTGAAGACGCAGTTGTCCCCGGTTCAAATCCGGGTCACGGCATGTTCACCTCACAACAACACCACGCGCGCCGGTAGTGTAGTGGTTATCACCGGGCGTTGCCAACGCTCGAACTCGGGTTCGAATCCCGACCGGCGCATTTATGCGTAAAGCACGTCTTTCTGCGCAACCCGCAGAGGTTCTTAAATTCACATCTTCTATTGATTCCGATAAATGGATATTTGACGCAGACATCAATGTTGACCGTGCGCACGTCGTGATGCTGACCGAAGAAGACATAATCACGGCTGAAACATCTTCTCTCATACTCTCTGCGCTTAGTGTGATCCGGGCGGAGGGCATCTCAGCGCTTCCGCCAGAAGAGGATATCCACGCCGCAATCGAGTCAAAACTCATCGAAATGGTCGGCGAGGACACTGGCGGGCGCATGCACACCGGACGCAGTCGCAACGACGAGGTCGCAACATGCATCCGCCTGCGGCTGCGCGACGAGCTCTTGAAGATGATGCGTGAATTGATCGGTCTCAGGCACGTCCTGATAACGCATGCGAAAGAGCACATAGAGACGCTGATTCCCGGATTCACGCACACCCAGCATGCCCAGCCCACGACGCTTGCACACCATCTGCTTGCGCATGCGGGCGCGCTGGCGCGGGACTTTGATCGGCTGGGCGGTGCGTATACACGCGTGAACCAGAGTCCGCTGGGCGCAGCTGCATTTGCGGGAACGGGTTTTCCGGTAAACCGGATGCGGACATGCGAGCTTCTCGGATTCGACGGCACAATTGAGAACTCAATGGATGCTGTTGCCGCACGAGACTTCATGATCGAGTCGGTGGCTGCATTTGCCAATCTCATGACCGATCTGAGCAGAATCGCAGCCGAACTAATCCTTTGGTCCACTTCCGAATTTGATTATATCACAATCGATGACAGATATGCGTCCACGTCCTCAATTATGCCGCAGAAGAAGAATCCGGATGTTGCGGAGCTAATACGTGGGAAAACCGGCAGTGTGATCGCTGCTGCTACCGGCATACTCACGATTGCAAAGGCGCTTCCCATGAGTTACAACCGTGACCTGCAGGACGCAACCCCCCATCTCCGGAGTGCCGCACAGGATACGCTCGCAAGCGTCCGCATGACTACGGGCATGATCGACACGATCACGGTTAACAAAGAGAATCTCGCACGGCAAGCGACCGCGGGATTTGCCATGGCAACCGAACTCGCGGATACACTGGTGCGATCGTGCGGAATCTCGTTTCGAACGGCGCATCAGATCGTTGGAAGACTCGTACGAACGGGCGTACCCCCCTCACTCGAAGCAATCGATGAGATCGCGGTCTCGATTGCGAATACTCGGCTCAGCGATCTCGGTCTGGATGGGGCTACAGTGTCAAGTGCACTCGATCCGATGGCGTCTGTCCGCACTCACGCAGGAGGCGGTCCTGCACCGGATGATGTGACGCGGGTGATTACAATCTCCGAGGAGAAACTGGACGCGGATCGGGTTTTGCGCAATCGCCGCTCTGAACAGGTGAACCTGGCGATGCAGCTTCTTGATCGGGAAACGGAGAGGTACGTGTAGTTGTAGTCCGCAATTTTGCTAAAACTTCCGGTCTCTGTACTTGCCCAATATTATGTGGATATCCGCATACAAACCATGAGATTACACAAGATTAACACGGAAATCTTGTACATGCTCAATAACTTGTGGATAAAATCAGTGGAATCAGTGTTAATCTGTGGCAAATAAAACTTTTAGTCACAAATTAACACAGATTACGCAGATTAACGGTGTAAATAACTTTTCAGATCGATAGTGCCCCATTCTGGCAGTTGTGCTTGCATAAGACGTACGTGTTTAGCTGATACAAAAAAACCACGAGAGTGCCGAGATAAATTCCTGATTCTGATGGATTCTGTGGTTTTCAAAAGATGTCAGAAGAGACTTATTCATCCTTTGCGCCTTCGCGTCTTGGCGTCTTGGCGTTTCTCTGATTTAACGCAAAGGCGCAGAGACGCAAAGGCGCAGAGACGCAAAGGCGCAGAGACGCAGAGCGGTGCCCGCGGC
>JAYEFS010000303.1:0-2442 GCA_034658695.1 Methanobacteriota archaeon
CCGCGGGCACCGCTCTGCGTCTCTGCGCCTTTGCGTTAAATCAGAGAAACGCCAAGACGCCAAGACGCAAAGGATGAATAAGTCTCTTCTGACATCTTTTGAAAACCACAGAATCCATCAGAATCAGGAAAATTTCTGCTAAAGGAAGATGTGCCGATCGGAAAGTGGCAAAAATCCGGCATGATCCAAGTATTCCCCATTTATAGCTATGCGGCAGAAGACCCCGCTACTTGTAGCGGGGGGGAAGTCACTGCACACATCGTGAGATATGTGCAACGCAAATTACAGAAAGAGCCCGGTTCCTGTTCGTTACAGCACAATCACAAACGTGCTCCCTTTCCCAAACTCGCTCTCAGCCCGAATTGTCCCGCCGTGCCCCTCGATTATCCCTTTGCAGATCGCAAGCCCCAGCCCGCTGCCGCCGACCTCGCGCGTCAGCCCGCTATCGACCTGATGGAACTTATCGAATATCTGGTCCAGTTCTTCTGCAGGAATCCCGATTCCTGTGTCGATGACTTTGATCTCGGGATGTCCGTCCACCATCCGCGTCCGGATGCGGATCTCTCCTTCCGATGTGAACTTCAGTGCATTTCCGATGAGATTCACGAAGACCTGCACCAGCCGGTCATAGTCTCCGGTGATCTGCATTGATTCACAACCCAGATCAGTGTGAATCGGAATTCCTTGTTCATCTGCTATTTTTTTCATGCTATCTTTCGATTCCAGGATTATCTCATAGAGATCAACCGGTTCAAGGTTGAGTTTCAGGTTTCCGGTATCAATTCTGGATATATCGAGGAGATCACTAACAAGCCTCTTTTGCCTCTCGATGCTGCGGTCGATTATCTGCAGCATCTCCTTTTCTGTGTCAGCATCCTTTCTGGAGCCCGATAGTGACTTTAAAACATCCATCGAGATTTTTATCGATGTGAGCGGCGTCTTGAGCTCATGTGAGACCATCGAGACAAACTCGGATTTCAGCCGGTCAAGTTCCCTCAATTTAGTGTTTGCCGATGCAAGTTCTATATTTGACCTTTTCAGGTCATCTGTCTTCTTCACAACCTCTTTTTCAAGCGCCCGGTTCCATCTGGAGAAGATCAGAATGATTCCGCCGCTTCCTGCAAGGATGATTGCGATTACGATTGTAACGAAGAGTGTCTGCCCCCTGTAAACCTGGCGTATCAGTTCTACTGCCTTGCTTGCGGGAACGCTCACAGCCACAGACCATACACGGTCACCCCAGACGACCGGCGTGTATGCCACGATCTGCCGCTCTCCCGTGATTTCGTCGAAATAATATCCGGTCCCCTCATTTCCCCGCATCTGCTCCCGCAAGATATCTGCATAAGACGAATCATTGGTGCAGAAACTCCCGATGTACTTTTCACCGATCGTTTTCTTATGCACCCCATCATACAACGAACGTCCTGAGTGATCGATCATATACATATATCCCTGCCCTTCGGGTATGGCATCGACAAGGAACTGATCAGAGAGTGTGGATATTCGGACAACTGCAAGTATCACGCCTTTAAATTCATTATCATCGTATACCGGCACCCATGCGTATGAACCGAGCCCGCCTTCAAAGAGCGGCACCGGGTCTATGATACATGTCTCTTTGCGATCCCTTGCATCGTCGAATGGCCAACTCCTGTTCGCCGCGTACAGATCGAATCCGACCGGCGTATCTTCTGCCGGGTAGCCTGATACCACTACACCGGCGGTATTTATGAATTGAATTGCAAAGAAACCGCTGGATGTATTATAAACGGGTATAAAACTCTGTGCCATGCCCTCTGGTGACACATCTCGGGAATCCTCAGCCAACACCTCGATTAAATTGATTTTTTCTTCGAGAAAACTCTCGATTCCTGCGGCGGATTGTCTGGCAAACAGTAATTGCTGCTCATTGAACTGCTGATGCACAATCCCCACCACCTCACGGTTGGTGGCATATCCGAGCCAGATCACAACGACGATTAGCAGTGCGGCAACAGCAAGGGTTACGAGTTTTTTGTGGGACATAGCATGTCACCGTTTGATTACTTCCGGGACTCCGCAATCGAAGAGATCGGGAGCCACCATGTTCGAAGGATCCACACCCCCCTTCAAGACCCAAAACCGTACATCATTGATCTGCCTTGCAGTCGCTTCTGCCATCTTAATCGCCATTCGTCCATTACGATCGCAATGTTCACTTCTGCCATCTCCTTCCTGAGATGTTTCATACCCTGTGTCAGTATCTATTCTCTGAAATATTCTCGTATCTTCTGCATCTCATCTCCTTTTCCTATATATGCAGAGTTTATAAGTTTCTGGTTCTGCCGTTTTCTGTGGTCGCTATCGGTACCTTCACATGTGTGGGGCCGCGGGCACCGCTCTGCGTCTCTGCGCCTTTGCGTTAAATCAGAGAAACGCCAAGACGCCAAGACGCGAAGG
>JAYEFS010000304.1:0-10543 GCA_034658695.1 Methanobacteriota archaeon
AAACGCGCCGTATTCAGCGCGCCACTTATCTATTGTCCATTGAGGACGGGGTGACAAAAAGGAACAAAAATGGCAAGGTTTTGGGATGTGGAACTCACCCGAACATGGAGAGTTTTCATCACCCCACCTGAGAGCCGTCATTTTTCCAGAACCACGATGTGCCGCGTCAAACTCCGGTGAACCCGCTGGGTGTGAAGTTCGATTGTTGTAAACCCAACCTCATCCACCCATGGCAACTCAAAGTCAGAGACCATGACTGCATGCCCCCCCTCCACAACCACGCGGTACATCTCGAGAAGCGCGTCTCTGTAGAGCGAAACGATTGATTCTGCCATGACAACAGCAGACCTGCCATACGGCGGGTCAGTGACTACAACATCGATTGATTGGTCTCTTAACGGAAGATTGCAGGAATCTCCGCAGATTAACTGGTATTCAAATCCATGATCTTTGAGATTCATCCTGGCGCCACGTACCATCGACTCCTGCACATCGATTCCGATCACACTGGCGCCGATCATGCCGGCTTCGACCAGTATGCCGCCGGTTCCGCAGAACGGATCAAGAACACGGTTCCCCGTGCGAATTTCGCAGAGATTAACGATTGCACGGGCTACTTTTGGCGATATCGCGCCCGGGTAGAAGAATGGTTTCTTGTGCGGCTTTCGCTCCTCAAAACCGCCTCTATCCGCAGATGCGAGAACCTCTCCGAATATGCATGAATCGTCCGTCAGAATCGCGCGGAATCCGTGATCTGGGCTGGTCAAATTTACCCTCACCCCGTTGACTCGATTTCTTTCGAAGATAACTCCCCCGATGAGACGTTCTACACGCTCAGTTGATAGAGCGGACTTTTGCATCTTCCTTGCCCGGACACTGAACGTCTCGCCCCGTGGAATTGTAATCTCCGCATCACTGACCGATTTAAGGATGCTTGACTCTGAGAGATCACACTCGTTGATGACTGCGATTATGTGATGCGTCATCGCAAGCCTCGCAGACAAGAGCGAGGGCAACGCGGGTATCGCGGATATCACGGGTGTTTCGTCAGTGATCTTCAGAATCAGGCATTGCGCCTCACTCTTTACGACCGTATGCTCAATTCCAAGCGAGCGCATGCATGCGAGAACCTCGCCTGCCGGAAGCGTCTCGTGCTCGCCTGAGAGTTCGAATGCCAGTAACATAGCCACCACAATCTTCAGAAGGGAGCAGGGATGGGATTTCTTGCAGAAATTGCGCAGATATGAATTAAAATCGTCATTTGATGTACCAGTGCTTCTTTCCCCCCAAGAATTTATCGATCCCGCTCTTTTTGATCTTCCTCAGGTTCTTTATATGTGCCTCGCCGTGACCGGGTCGCAGGAAGTCCAGTTTCTCGCAGCTCTCGAACTCATCGCACTCGAAGCAGCCCTCGATTTCCTTCTTCTGGCAGCATTTCCGGATCTTGCAGAACGGCGGACCTCCACCGCCACGACAGGCGTTCTTGCAGCGAAATTTCACCATTGCCCCCAGTATATCGTAGCATTTCCCGTAATCCTCGAATACTTTAAAAAAGGGGATCTCGGATAGGGATTCTGCGGTCTTATCGAACTTTACCTGCCGTAACTCCTTTCTCAAGTCCCTTGCCAGATCGGCAACTTTTCCCCTGTAGCTGAAGCAATCTCCACAGTAGAGACCGCAGTAAGCAACCAGATTCCTATCTTCGCCGTTATCGCTCATCTCTTCATCATTCTCGCAATCTTTGCTCATTTTCCCACCTCTTGAACTGTTTCTCGCGTCCCTACCCGATCGGCTGCTTGTGCTCAGGAAGAACAGGAAGCGGCATCGTGTTTATCAGTACCGGCGCTGTTGTCTCCTTCGCACGCTCGACTAAGAGTTCCCTTCCCTTCTGCGTCACCGCAAAGAGCGGGATTGCGGTTCCCACCTGCACAAGCGGCTCCACAAGGTCGCGAATATGCTTTGATGCGCAGCCGGTCACGATATCAACGAGACCAAGCAGATCAGCAACCTCTGATCGGGAGAGTGCTGTTGTGTGCGCGGCAATTATGAGCGTTGAGACGCCGAGTTCAGACGCAATTCTCCTGATCGCAAGCGCTGTTGCCGGATCAATTACGGTAACAGCAATTCGCGTGTAGCCCAGCTCAACTGCACGGCGCACTCCTGCGACAGGATCGATTCTTGCTCCGACAGGGTCAATGACAACCCCTCTTCGCTCCATAATACCGTCGATTGTCTCGGGAATCGGCTCAGTCTCGATCAGTCCCGATATCTGTGCGCCCATGCCCTGGACGAGCCCTGGATTATCCGTTATGACCGTTCCCGCACCATCGCATGCTGTGACCGTCGTATCGATCAGACCACGCGCAAGCCCAGTCATCATAACCTCGGATGCCCCAAAGTTCACGAAGACGTCGGAATCAAGGCTGCGCTCCGGCGTGAACATGCCGGTATCCGCAATCCGAAACTCCATGTTCGCACGAATCGCATCCGTTGTAATCTCTTTTATATCGTGAACCTTGTCAAAGATCGGGCACCACCTGATTCCGGGCTTGCCGACATCAATGACCTTGCCGTCCGCAACCGTCACCCTTGCGCATCCGAGCATCTCCATAACGTGTGGCATGGTTGCATCTCTGTTCCAGTAGTTTGTAAATGCTGTGGGGGGCAGTTGAACACCAGAAAGGGCATACAACCACGGAAAAGTATATTTAACAATCGAACAAATAACACAGAACATGAACTCTCGCATGAAGTTCAGATGGATCTCCGCACTAACGATCCTGTCTGTTGCTATTGCGACAATCTACGTCACAAAAGCGTTCATAACGACGATACTGTGGGGCGTCTTTGCTGCTTATCTCCTCCACCCACTCTACTTATACATCCTGCGCATCACGAAGACTAAACAGGTTGCATCATCACTCTCCATATTCCTGGTCTTCCTCGTCTTCATGGCAATCATCCTCGGAGCGGTCGGTGCCGTGGCAACCGAGGTCTCGAACCTCTCTGTGTCCCAGTACAACCTTCAGGAGACTGTGAATGACTTTTCCAGTCTCGCAAACAGCTTTGTGGGGGACCGTGTACCCGGAGCAGCCGGGTACATCGAAGAAGCAAGCAATGAGCTTGAAGATCTCGCCACTCAGATCCTGCCGAAACTCATCCCGATCGCTACAGGCACAGTCACCGGGCTCGCTGCCGACATGCCCATATATCTTGCGCAGTTCGGCGTATCCGTACTACTTGTCTACTATCTCTTAATCGATGGCGAGGACGCGATGAATGACCTGATCCACCTCCTTCCAGAGCAAGAACTCATATCAACGTTCCTTTGCGAACTGAAACCGATCTACCACAGCCTTTTCAACGTCTATTTCATCACATGCGTGTTGACAGGGGGCATTGCGACGATTGGATTCGTCGTGCTCGGGATCTCGTACCCGTTCCTGTGGGGTGCCGTCATAGCCGTCTTTGCGCTACTCCCTCTCGTCGGGACAAACACGATCATTCTGCCCATGGCGCTCTATTATCTGGTGATTCAGGACTATAAGACCGGTGTAGCCTTGCTGGTATTCGGGATGATTTTTCTCAACATAATCCCCGAGAACATCATCCGCCCCCGCCTGGCAAGAAAGAGCGCGGCGATACATCCGATAATCACCCTTCTCTCGTTTGCCGCACCGCTCTTTGTGGTCGGGATGATCGGAATTGTGATCGGACCTGCCCTGTACGGCTTCCTTCTTGCAGCTTACAGAACAAAGAGGGGGTCAATAGAAGCGGCGTCAGCGTCAACAGAGGAAGATCCGGAAGAGGGGGCGGAACAGCAGGAATAATTAGAATAACAAAAATAGCCAGTAATCCAAGTATCGGATCCGTGCCATCCGTTTAAACACGCATTTATCACGAATGGCACGAATTCACAGGTCTCACAAATGCTGATATCCGGGGTTGTCAATCGATCCCGATCAGATCACTCGTACACCCACGCTTCCTCAGCCTTCGTGTACTCCACAACGTCGTTCTCAGTAAAGTGTATCGCAATCTCTCTCTTTGCTGATTCAAGTGAATCTGCAGTGTGGATTATGTTTCTGCCAACATCCAGACCGAAATCCCCACGGATGGTGCCAAATGCGGCATCGTTCGGGTTAGTTGCGCCACTCATCGTGCGCATCACGGAAACAGCATTCTCTCCTTCCACGATCATCGAAACAACAGGGGAAGAAGTGATAAAATCGATCAACGATCCAAAAAAAACCTTTTCTGTATGCTCAGCGTAGTGCCTGCACGCAACATCATCAGTGATCCGGTACATCCGCATCGCAACGATTCTGAGACCTTTTCGCTCGATACGGGATATGATCTCACCAATAAAGCCTCGCTGCACCCCGTCCGGCTTGATCATAGCATAAGTTTGTTCCATCTAACCACCTACCGAGGTTATTTAACCCATTTAACCTTTCGTGGAACTCTCTTCAGCTTGTAGTTATTCTGGCATTTTGATCTGCAGAAATAAAAGACTGTGCCGTCCTTTCTAACGTACATCTTTCCGGTGCCGGGTTCAAGGGGGCGTCCACAGAACGAACAGATGAATTGCTCCAATATCTTCACCTGCCCGTCGTCAACTTCTTCGCTTCTCTTGAGGTCTCAAGCAGCATCAGGATATCCCCGACCTGCACAGGACCTACGCAGTTGCGGGCGATGACTCTGCCCTTGTCCCGACCGTCAAGTACCCTGCAGTTGATCTGGGTCGCCTCTCCGTGCATCCCGGTAACCCCGACAACCTCGACCACTTCAGCAGGGTATGCGCCATCATCGTCTGCCATATCTATTACCTCAACGAGGCGATCTTGCCCACGAGTTCCTCGACTGCGCCCTTACCTTTCCCTGTGTTGATGATCGCAACAGCCGCACAGCCAACCCCGAGACCGCATGCGGCTCCGAGTTCATCCTGTTTTTTTATATATATGTAAGGTATCTTCTTCTCATCAGAGAGCATGGGCAGGTGAGCCACGATCTCGGGTGGGGTCACATCCTCGCCAATCAATACGAGTTGCGCAATCCCGCGTTCGATCGCTTTGGTTACTTCATTCGTCCCTTTCTTGATCTTTCCTGTGTCTCTTGCAAGTTCCAGTGATTCCAGCGCTTTATCACGCAGTTCGTCCGGAACGTCGTAAGTGACGTACATCTGTGCCATTTGATATCTCCTTCTGGATTTAATCCGTCATCGGGATTTAACTCGATTCTTCGGTACATAAAATAGCAGCAAGGAGAGTATATATAGGTTTGCTATACAGGGATTGGAGTATCATGTCCATCACATCCATTCTCTCAAGGATAAAAGAGAACGAAATCACAATCGAGGAGGCTGAGCAACAGATCGGACTCCTGCGTTTCAAAGAGATCGCAGATATCGCCAAAATCGATTGCAACCGATCAGAGCGAACCGGCATGCCAGAGGCGGTTCTCGCCGAGGGGAAGAGTCCTGATGATCTTGTCCACATCGTGCGGGCATCTCTGAGTGGGGACGGAGGTGAAAAGCGCATTCTCATAACGAGGGTGTCAGACGCTCAACTTGATCTGCTCGAATCAGAGATCGACTCACCGATAATGGAATGGAACGAACGTGCCAGAACGCTTGTCTGCGCCCGCAGTAGCAGCCCAATCGAACGAACAGGCGGGCGAATCGGAATCATCACCGCCGGAACAGCGGACATCCCGGTTGCAGAGGAGGCGCGGGTTGCAGCAGAGGAGATGGGGTGCGATGTTGCGATGATCATCGATTCCGGTGCAGCAGGCATCCACAGGCTATTTCCGGATCTTGGCACAATGGTTGAGAGTGGCGTTGACACAATCGTTGTTGCAGCAGGCAGGGATGGAACGCTACCGACGGTTGTTGCCGGACTCGTCTCGGTCCCTGTGATCGGCCTGCCTGTCTCGGTGGGGTATGGCGCGGGCGGCAGGGGCGAGGCAGCGCTTCTCTCGATGCTCCAGTCATGCGCTGTTCTTGCGGTCGTGAATATCGACGCAGGATTTGTTGCTGGCATGTTTGCTGCAAGAATTGCGAATCTTGCTGCGGAGGCGCGAAAGCAGGTATGATCAGGTGATCCTGAACATTGTTCAGAAACAATGTTACTGAACACAGTTTCTTACTGTCTTATGAACCCTGACACCGTACAGTTGCGCAGCCACATGGCAAAGATCCAGCGGAATGCGCTATGGATCGCCATCTGCCTTGCGGCATGGTGGCAACATGTGGTGAGTGCATTTGTGCAGAGCACGGCATTGCAGGTGGCTTTCGGTGATGCTTGGAGAAAAGCACCTTGTAGCATCGGTTTAATGCGTAATAGTTTACGCGTTGCTCATGCTTAATATGCTTTTCTGTGCTTTGGAGCGCCGTTGGGGGCGCAATGATACAAGGCAGCCATAGGCGAGCTTTGCCCTGAGGTAAATACCCAGAATGAAAATCAAAACAAAAGGAGGTTAACAAGAAATGAATAGTAACATACGGAAAGGAATTACAGCTTTGTTAGCGGCTGTAATGGTTGTGAGCGTTCTGGCGGTAATGCCAGCAACAGCAATCGTTCCATCCCGTACATATACGCTGGATGCGGATTTCGACGAAGGGACACTGGTTGGAGTAGAACACGAAACAGTGCATGACCAGTTGCAACTTTCTGAAGAAATTACAACATATCCAGTTATGTGGATCGCCAATGCTGGTGAAGACACCCTTTCCAAGTGGGATACGGATACAAACATGGAATTAGCACGCTATCACACCTGGTTTGGAGATCCTGCCAGCCACAGCGCATGGGATGGAGCTTCGCCGTCAAGAACGTGTGTAGATCTTGAGGGTAACTGTTACGTTGCTAACCGACACTTTGACGGAAAACCTGCAGACGTCATAAAGATCCTGGCAGACGACTGGATCGATCGCAACGGCAATGGTGTTATGGACACATCATATGACGCCAATAATGACGGATCCATCACACCCAACGAAATGCTCCCTATGACAGATACGAACGGCAACGAGAGAATTGATGACGATGAGATCCGGGACGAGCGTATTGCGTGGGCTGTGTCAGTTGGACCAAGTGGCGGTCTGGGACGCTCGCTCGCAATTGACGTTGACGGCAACATCTGGCTAGGACTTTACAGCACTCAGGTCTACTACGAACTTAGCGCTGTCGACGGTAGCATCATAGCCGGGCCGATCGACGTCAGTCCCAACACGCCATACGGAGCACTGGTGGATAGTGATGGCATCCTGTGGGGTGCATCGCTCGGCTCGACACTCTTAGAACTTGACACCAACACCAACACAGTGGTGACCGTCCACAACCACGGTTACGGTAGTGACTATGGGATTGCTCTGGGCTATGGTGCTGAAGGCGACACACATGTCTATCAAGCAAGCACTACGGGCTACACCTATATCGAGTACGACTCAGGTGCAGGGACATTCAGTATCCCCGCAGGCACCCACTATGGCTGTCTGGGGATCGCCACAGATTCAAGCGGAAACATCCTTGCCTCGAATTCAGGTGCGGGTAGTGTGACGAAGTTCGCGCCAGACGGGAGTGTAATCTGGTCAGCGCCAGCCCAGGTTTCGTCTGAGGCACGCGGTACCGTTGTTGACTCCAATGATGACGTATGGGTGATTCATAGAGGTGCTAGTAAATTATCTAAGTTCGATGGCTCGAATGGAGCTCCGCTCGGTGTGTTCAACACGGGATTGTATCCGTACACCTATAGCGATGCTACTGGATTGTCACTACGAAGCGCCATAGGCGTGTTTGGCACATGGACCGTTGTTTTTGACAGTGAAGCAGAAGACACGCCGTGGGGCACAGTTTCGTGGAACAGCTATGAACCCGACGAAACATCTGTCACAGTCGAGGTGAGAAGCTCGAATGATCAGACTACTTGGTCAAATTGGGAGACTGCAACCAATGGGGTTCTGCTGAGCGCAACACCAGATGGTAGATACTTAGAGATTGAGACAACATTACAGATCCTGTCAGGAGATGTTTCTCCAATACTCTATGATCTGACCGTTGAAGTTGGCAACCAGCCACCAGACGTTACCGATGCATACCCGAGCACGGACTGTCTCTGGCCACCCAACCACAAGTTTGTTGACATAACAATCGAGGGTGTCACGGACCCGGACGGTGACCCCATCGCGATCAACGTCATGGGTATTACCAGTGACGAACCGACGGCGTCAATCGACGGTGCTGGCGGTGATGATAAAGCGCCCGATGCAAGTGGAGTTGGAACTGACACAGCCAGTCTCAGAGCCGAGCGGTCAGGGGATGAGAATGGCAGGGTGTATGAGATCACGTTCCTTGCCAGGGATGGAATAGATGAAACTGAAGGAAGTGTGTTCGTCAAGGTACCCCACGATCAGAGTGGTGATTGTGTGAGCATCGACAGTGGTCAGGACTACGATGCCACCGAGGTGAACTAATCTTTCAGATGGTATAGATGTGAAAGGAGGATTTTCTTCCTTTCCTTTCTTTTTTAGAGGTTTTCGATGCCGAGATAGCGTAAGCACGTCTAACCGAAGAGGGGCGTATAATCAGCAGAGAAGCATCGGATACATAATGATGAAGTATGATGCAGGGGCGAGGCAGCGCTTCTCTCGATGCTCCAGTCATGCGCTGTTCTTGCGGTTGTGAATATCGACGCCGGATTTGTTGCGGGTATGTTTGCGGCGAGAATTGCGAATCTTGCGGCGGGGGCGTGAAAGGGGCGTGCTGCAAGACAGCGTATCTTGGGTATGCCTCCGCGATCACTGATAGCTTTCTGCAAACCCCCTCCTGGCTTGGCGATGTCTCGCAGGAAACGAAACACGTCAAGGAAATTTGATTTGCCTGAAGCGTTGGGACCGACCAGAAAAACACGGTTGCCCAAATCAACATCAACCGATTGGAAATTGCGCCAGTTTTTCAGGGTGATGTGTGAGACGATCATCGTTACACCTCCATCTCCACGGTATCTGAACTTTCGATGCGGTGGTTATCACCCACTTCGCATGATGAAGGTATTCTTCCGAATATCATTTCACCACCGACTTTTCAAGAATATTTTCTATAACCTCAATGAGCGGCGGTAAATCGCAATGGACTGTTTCCCAGACGATGTACAGATCAACGGCATCATATTCATGTATCATGATATTGCGCATGCCAATCAGATCACTCCATGGCAAATCAGGATAATCTTCACAGGTCTCAACCGATTTCGGCGGGCAGCCTCCCCAATTATCTCCAGCCTGCGGATTACGGCGTCCTGACACTGAAGGTCGCCCAAAAACTCGTTTCTGTCCATCACACTAACATAATCCGAAGCGATTTTTGCTGCTTCCGGAATGTCTGTTAAGTACTCGCAATCACGCGGCATAGATTACCTCGGCTGAATTTAAGATGGCAGCCCTACGAATATGGTTGCGACTTGATTCGATACCCCGCCGGCTGACTATGTCCACATCACGTCCGAACATTTGCTTGAGTTCGTCCTGTATATGGACGAGATCAAATAGCGTGTGTTTTGCACCCTCCTCGAAGGTGACGAGTACGTCTATATCGCTATCGGTCGGAAGTCGTCACGCAAGACAGAGCCGAAGAAGGCGAATTTGCGTATCTGCCAGTTTTCGCAGAATTTGGCGATCTCTTCTTTTGGTAGGTCGATCTGTGCTCGGGTCATTTTCCGCCTCTGCAATCTTTAAACTTTGATGTCGCGGTCGTACACATATACAGTGCCATAGTCTCATTCAATGATTTCAGCAGTGAGGGCGTCATCGATGATTTTCTCGATCTGGCTGCGGCGCGGGTCGAATTGGAGCGATGGGTCGAGATGCGGGTCGTAGGCGTACGTCTTCTTTCTTGCGTCTCGGTCTGTCTCGGGGGTTACCAGACCGACGGGGGGACTGTTGGTGCGGCTGGTTTCCTTGTGGTCGTATTGGTCGATCGGTTTCTTTTCGGGTTTGCGGGGGTTTTGGCATCCTAACTCCCTCCTATTTTTGATCGTCTTCCACCCCACGAAATCCACCAAAGTCCCAGATCGTTTTCTGGTCAAGATTACCCATCAGGCGATCACAGTCATCGCTGAACTTCTTCCTGCTTTTCCAGTGGTCGTTAATCTCAATTGTCCAGACATCCTCCCGGTTACTGAGATATTCCCCCAACCCACCTGTTTTGCAGTGCTTCAGAAATGACTTCACCTTTCCGCTCAATATCTTCTGCGACTTGCGGTCAAGATGCGCCCAGATCCCCTCCAGTGAATCTCCTGCCATGTCCCTCGACGTGAATTCGATTCGCCCTGAAACGGACCTCGCCATCAAAGTGTTAAATATATACGGGGCTATTTTTTTGAAAGAACTATCCTCTGCGAATTTGAGTATAGTCAAAGGCTTTCCATTTATCCTCACAGGCTCACGAAACAGATCACGAAGCACCGGATCTTTGAAATCATCACCTGCCACTTTCCGAACAAACTCATCCATCATCACCTGTGGATAGGTTATCCCTTCTGCTTG